>SFTR01000055.1 GCA_004560915.1 bacterium
AAGTCTATCAATACTAACTACACTAGAACCAACATCAATTCCTTTAGCTTTAAGGAATGTAAAGCACATAGCTCCACCAAATAATATTGCATCACTAGTATTTATTAAATTATCAATTACACCAATCTTATCATCTACTTTAGCTCCACCAAGTATTAATGTTTTTCTTTGATGAAGTGCTCTATCTAACATATCAATTTCCGCATCTACTAAGAAACCAGAATATGATGGAAGATACTTACTTATACCATATGTTGACGCATGACATCTATGAGCAGTACCAAATGCATCAAGAACAAATATATCTCCTAAACTAGCCCAATACTTAGATAAAGATTCATCACAAGAACTCTCAAGCATACGAGGATAATCTTCAAATCTAGTATTCTCTACTAAAACAATTTCTCCCTCATTCATATTAATAATTGTTTCAGTTAATAAGTCACTTCTTGTAACAGGAACAAAATATATAGGAGTATTTATTAATGTAGATAAATGTTTAGCAACAACTTCTAAGCTCTTCTTTTGCTTATCTTCTTCTGATGCGACTCTACCTAAATGAGATAGTAATATTACTTTAGCATTATGTTCTACTAAATATTTAATTGTTTTCAAACTAGCAACTATCCTAGTATCATCAGTTATTTCTCCGTCTTTAATTGGTACATTGAAGTCTACTCTTACTATTACTCTTTTTCCTTCAACATTAGCCCTTTTTATACTTTCCATATTTTATATACCTACCTTTCATTTTCCATGTATATTTTTTCAGCACTTTTTTCTAATTCTTCAAGTGTTGTATTTACAACTTCTATATCAAATTCATTAAAATCATCTAAATCTATCTCAGTAGGGTGCTTCTTTTGTTCCTCCGTAAGTCCATTATCAAAGTCAGGTCTTATTATATGTATAACTTTAATATTAGGATATACTTTCTTTAAATCATATATTTCTTTCTTAAGTCTTACATCACTTATAATAATAGCATCATAGAAATAACTAAATATCTCTATATCATCAATCATACGCTTAATAAATAAATCATCTTTTTTAAGTTTTTGTCTTATTACACTAGTGCCTAGTTGTTGTAAAAATTCACGTGGTTTAGTTTCTTCACTTAGATCCCAACCTGTCATTTCACGAGCATAATATTTAATGTATTTAGCAAGTTGTGTAATAATTACTTTCTTTCCATGACTCTCATATACATTTTTTAAATACGCAGAAAATGTATCTTTTCCATGTTTTGCTTTACCACCAATAATATATATTGTTGGATTTTTAAATTCTATTTCCATATACCCTCCTAATTTTTAATATTATCTCCTTCTTCAGGTAAAACCATCCAAGCATTTGGTAAATATCTTTCACCTGAATATCCATATCCTACTGGATTATTTATAAGCCCACCTTTACCATTAACAATAGCATATAAAGCACTACTACCACCACCATCTAAGTTAGCAGCATTATAAGCTTTATATTTTTGGAATACATCAGCAAGTTCAGGCATTGTTATACCAACTGATTTAGAACTTCTTCCATCAATTGCTAGTAATAACACAATACCATCTTGTCTTTGACCAATAGCACTTCTATTAGCTATACCCCAGCCACCATTACCTTTAAATTCAGCACTCTTTCCATTAACCACTAAGAATGGTCCAAACTCAACAGCTCTATCCATTCCATCTTTAATAGCCTCTTTAGCAGACTTCTTAGTAAGCATTAATACATTATCTTTAGTAAATCCTATAAGTCCACCACCTTTATTAATGGCTTTACCTGTAGCATAAACTTTACCATCTAATATAGTTGTGCCAGTTACTCTATTTTGCCCATTTGGATGATATACACCAGAAGCATTAATAGCAACCAAAGCCTTATTTTTTTTAGCCATAGTTGATAAATACTCGCCACGTTTACCATATTGTTTAGAGAACACTAATCTTAATCTTGATGGATCGTATATAACAACCATTTTACCAGTCCATCTATCTCCACCTATATCAACTACTTTATATACATCATTTCCTTCATCTCTCTTTAATACTTGTTCTTCATAAACAGATTCATAAGTATCTTTATTAAAATCAGGATTAAAATTTATTTTAGATGTATCAGTTGGATCCTCAGACTCTATTATTTTATTATTATCAAGCGTTTCCTTAATCATATCTTCACTATACAACGTGTAAGCGAAATATCTATGAGTCATAGTAGTCATCGCAGTAGTTATAAACCAATCTCTAAAGAATGAAAAAGGCCCATAAACTATAAAGAAACAAATAACTGCAAGTGAATCTACCACTATTAAGAATATACTAAATTTACTTACTTTACCCTTTTTATCTTTATTCTTAGTTTTTTTCATCACTTTCTCCTAACTCATAAGGTGCATCTGCTGTACCACTACCTCCAGTAATTTTTAATTCTTTATTTAAATAAAATACTGGTCTTACATTATGTTTATTAGTAATTAAATCTCCATAGAAATTACCATCTTTATTTATAATATTAATTATTTGATTTGATTCTATTCCACGTGATAATGTTAATATATCATTATATTCACCAATAAACATATCAGTTAATGTCATCATACCAATATAATCAGTATCCTTACTAGCTCTTTCTGCTTCATAATCTAAATTATCTAAACTTAGTTTACCAGTAAACCAATAAGCATTAACCATCATATCTTTATTAAGTGTCTTTATATATGTTTTATTTAAATATTCACCAACCGTATTCTTATTAGATGAATATATATTATTCTTTTTACTGAAATATGCCTTAGCATCTTTACCATCTATTTGTATTACTCCATCTAAAGCAACCTTAGTTGTAACTCCATAGTTATGTATAATCTTAAATGTTTGATCACTAAATTTAACATATGTGTTGATAGTTGCTTCTTCTAAAGTACTAGGATTAACTTCTAATATTTTATATGGATCATCTTTAGAGCCTTTTCCACCTATCATAACTGTACCTGATGATATAGTAATAACTGGTCTAACAGCAAAAACTTTACTAGTCATTTCATTAATACTAACTTCACCATCATTAGTAATATAATAGTTATGATTATCTTTATTATTAGTTGCTAAATAGAATGTTTCACCATTATTTAAGAAACTACTTTTACCACCAGCTTTATAATAGTCATAAAGCGATAATATAGTTATTTTATTATTAGCTTCTTCTTTATCACAAGTTATATTCTTAACATCATCAATAACATCTTTACATAAATATGTATTTGCTAAATAATTAACAGATTCTTTTATATTATTTTCATAGAATCCACTAAGTTTAACATCTTTATTATAGTTTAACCATTTATTTATATATGATTTATCATATCCTTTTTCTAGTCCTGAATACATAAGAGTAACACTTTTATCTGTTATTGCTTTAATATTATTATCTTTATCAATACCAATAATTCTATATACTATACCAGAATATTCTAAGTAGTTATCACTTATATCTCCTATATATCTATATTCTTTTCTATCTTCATCATAAACTAAACCTTTAGTTAAATCTACATAACTTTGTTTCTTAAGAATTGTATCAACTAGAAGAACAGCTGATTCACCATTACTTCTATTACCATTCTCTTGTAAATAGTATTTAACCATTCTACATACATAAAATAAGACAATAAGAATCAGCACTAATACATTTAGTGCCATCAATACTGGTGTAATTTTAAGTCTTCTTCTAGCCATAAAAACTCCTAACTTCCAAAATCATTTTGATATGCTATTAAACTAGCATTTACTACTCCATCTATTCCATTAAATTGATCTACAAGTGCAGTATCTATACCACCTTTTTTATTTTCTTTAACATCTACTTC
The DNA here is from genome assembly GCA_004560915.1 of bacterium. The sequence goes on from SFTR01000055.1 coordinate 3,872, forward strand.
AAGTGATAATTCTACTTCACTTCCAAATATTGCTTTACTTCTAATTTTAAATTTCTTAATAGTTTTAAGTTTTTTAAGAACTGTTTCATGAGCACTAGCTTTATATTTAATAACAAGTAAATATCTATTAGATGTTTTAAATCCCATTAAATAGCTTAAGAAGTATAACACTCCAATACCAAGTGTTGCAACCATAGCTGGAATATAAAGTCCAGCACCTGCCATAATACCGGCAGCTATTCCCCAAAACATAAATCCAGTATCAACTGGTTCTTTAACAGCAGTTCTAAAACGAACGATAGATAAAGCACCAACCATACCTAAAGATAAACTAATATTTGAATTAATAGTTCTAATAATCATTGCAGTAACCATCGCAAGCATAATAATACATAATGAGAATGCTTTTGAATACACTACTCCAGTATATGTCTTTCTATATACATAAACTATAAACAAACCTATAACGAATGCTACTACTAACGAAAGCAGCATATCAACAGTAGATACACTACCAGTAAATTGTTCTAAAAAAGATTTTTTAAATATACTTAATATCATTTCCAACTCCTATTTAATACTTCTACATATTGCAAACTTACTTACTGCTTCTCTACAAGCAGGTATATCATTTAGAATATTTGCTATATGTAAAGGTAATACTTCATTAAATTTTACTTCTAATACCTGTTTCCCTGGTTCATCAACTGTATATCTTGGATAACTTGTATTAAATAAATCATAATTATATAAACTACTTTGTATATTAGAATCAAATGTAATCCTAACATCACTTATTGGATAAGTAAAAGCAGTTCTATGGTATTCAACTATAACACTAGGTACAAGACCTTTATTTTTATAGTTTATAATAAACTCAAGTAACAATCCTTCAGGATTATCAATTTCATCTACTTTACCATTTAATATTTTACTATATATATCTTTTGAAATCAACATTTGTTCTTTAGCTGTATAATTATTATGTTTCATTTTCTTTTCAAGTCTTATAAACGTATCTACATCATTATACATCCTAATTCTATATTTCTTTCTATAAAGAACACCATCCATTTTTTCATAATATGAACTAGAATCTCTATCATCAAAATATAAACTTTTTATTAAATATGATCCATCACTATAATAAGCATTTTTATCTTTGCAAAGTATTAAAGATAATTTTTGTTTTAATATTTCTGCAGCATTATTAGATATCTTAAATTTTAATTCGTGCCTATATTTATATTCTTTCATTCTACATCACCAAAATATTTCTTAACATCACTATTAGATAATCCAAAATATGATTTAGCATACTTAACTATATATGAATTTCTACTTTTAGCATATTTTTTCATAGAATCTATTGAATCTTCCCAATTACTATAAGAATTATTCCATCTATTTGCATTTCTCTTAAATTCATCTTTTCCTATAGTATTAACTATATCATCTATTCTTTTGTTAACGTTTTTATATGCCCAAGTATTATTTAAATTATATGATAAACGTTCTACAAAAGTTTTTTTAAACTCATCATTCTTCATCATATTTCTAAGTAAAACAGTTGGAAAATTCCAAGATCCCATACCAGAAACATTAGTATATTCTTTAAATGAATCTTTATTTGTTCTAAAGAAACCTGAATCTAAATCATAGAATATATATTTCCATTTACCACTATCTACTAAAGGATTACTAAAATAACGAGTATTTAATATATCATAATTAGCTGTATATATCTCACCAATCCAAAAATCTATAAAACTTTGAACATCTATTTGTTCTTTAACTTTTTCATAGTTTTTACTATTACTAAGACTATTATTATTGATGAAATTAATCATTGACTTATATTTTTTATCAGTACCACTCTTAACTTCACCATCTATTCTAAGAATACTTGTTTCTTCTTTTGTAGCTTTAACATTATAATGATTTGATACAAATGTTTCATCAACTTTTTCACGTATAAAGTATATTCCCCAATATTCTCCATTTATATATAGAATAATAGGTACATAATCTTGAACATCTACATCAGTATATTCACCCATAAGAGACGTTGCTACTACGTCTTTAATAATAGCTCTTTTATCATATTGAAATTCATCTTGACTACCAGTACGAAGTACTAATGAATCAAAAACAGAACTATCTACATTTTTAAATACTTTATATTTAAGTTTAGCATCTCCATATTTCTTTTTAAATTTAATTTCATAACTTTTCTTTTTATAACTTCTAGTTGAACCACCAAATAATTTAAGTCCAACATTTATACTAAACCCTTCACCATCTTTATCAAAGTATTCTACGTATCCATGTTCTTGTACTTTACTATTTAAACTAGTATTATTATTTACTTTTCTAAGTTTCTTTTGATCCATTACAAGTGACATAACAGATACTTTATGGCTATTATCAAGTATATATGAGTAAGTATTAACTTCACTAGATAATTTACCAGATTCTTTACTCATTATTCTTAAAACAGTAGTCTTCTTAATAGTAAGAGGACTACTGTATACTTTAGAAGATGTAGTTGGTTCTGAGCCATCTAACGTATAATAAATTTTTCCACTTCCTGTAAGAGTTATTTTATATTCCTTATTTGGTTCATATACTCCAGACTTTATATCAGAAGTAGGTACATAACTTACAGCTTCAGTACCACCATTATTCTTACCCCCAGGAGTTGGTTTACTAAAGTATTGTATAGATGAACCATTTCTACCCATTGAATATCCTAAAGGCACATTAGCCACCATTATAGAATCAATTATTTCATCACTCTTAGTTAAATATACAGCATCAGTATCTCCTAATTTAAATGATGTATGTTGATATTTACTATTAGATAGTTTTGTATCACCTGATGCCATAACTATATAGTATTCTCCACTCTTAAGTTCAACTTTAGGAAGTCTATAAGAGCATATTGTATTATCATTAGTAGTTAAACAATAATCATTAAGTTTTATAGTTTTACCACTATTATTATATAGTTCAATCCAATCATAGTAATTACCACCATTTTGTTCTAAATAAGAATAATTATTATTCATAACTTCACTAATCACTAAATCTTTAGGTGTACTTAAATATTTCTTTTGAAATGACTTAATACCATCAACATTATTTTGATATCCAGGGCTTATTGCATTATTTTGTAAGAATTTTCCATTTTCTTTAATGTATCCTATACCATTAGGTAAATTCTTATATTCTACTTTATC
>SFTR01000056.1 GCA_004560915.1 bacterium
AGTAATCATTAAAATAACTAGCAAAATAATTCCTACACTTGCAAATATCATACTTATTTTACGCGTATTCATATACCCAACTCCTATTTTCTACTAAAAATATTATATAATTATTAACTCTTTTTTTCAATAAAATTTGAAATATTTGTACTTTTTTGATAAAATACTACACAGGAGGAAAAAGAATATGATAAAAGAGTCTGATATATTAAATGAAAAAGATATAAAAACACTTAAAAAAGCAAGTAAAGAAGTTACATTTCCTCTATCAGAAGAAGACTTATATTTAATTAATAACATGATTATGTATCTTAGATTAAGTCAAGATGAAGAATATGCTAAAAAATATAATATAAGAGCTGGTATGGGCCTTGCAGCTATACAACTTGGAGTTTCAAAAAGATTTTTCGTAATTTCATATAAAAGAGATGATGGAACATTTGAAGAATATAAAGTAATTAATCCTAAAATTATTTCTCATTCTGAAGAACAAGTTTATGTTGAAGAAGGAGAAGGATGTTTAAGTGTTACTAGATATGTAGAAGGCATCGTTCCTAGATTTGCAAGAGTAACAGTTGAATATCAAGACGAAGAAGGAAATAAAATAACTAAAAGAGTACGTGAAGAAATAGCAGTTGCATTTCAACATGAAATAGATCATTTAAATGGAATATTATTTACAGATAAAATAGATCCAAAAGATCCATTTAAGAATCAAGATAATATGAGAGCTATATAACAAGTAAGAAATTACTTGTTTTTTTATATAAAAAACTCGTATATTTTTATACGAGTTATTTTATATATTTTTATCCAATGAATTTTATTTTATAATCTAAGTCTTTTCCTTTAGAATACTTTAAATCTATTCTAAAAGTACCCCTCATCATACCACCAAAAGTATTTTGAGCATCTACATCTATTAGATAATAGAATGTATCATTATTATCATTATATCTAATAGAGAATTCTCCAAACTGAGCAGTTCCAGGAGACTTTAACATATCTTTCATTTCTTCTTTTAATTTATATTCTGGTATATAATGATAAGCTAAATATACTTTAGAATAGTATTCTATTTTAGATGTTTTTTCATAATCCTTAAAAAAGTAAAATTTAAAATCATTATTATAATCCCAATAAGCTTCTTTTAATTTATTATTAGTAATTTTAATACTTAGTGGAAATGCACCTTCAGTACTAGAATCATCTATAATCGTAAGAATATATTTCCCATTCTCTTCCCTAGCATAATATATCACATAATGAACATCAAAATCTTCTTTGTGATAAGAAAATATACCATCTAATATATTATTTCTAATTTCTGATGCTGTGTCTTTAGAATAACCTAAATCAACAATAGTTTTAATAGAGCCATCATAATCAAGACTTCTAGCATATAAACGTTTAGGAATATAAAAACATAAATCAAATAAACCAATTATAATTCCTAAAATACAAAATATCTTTTTAACAAGCTTATCTTTATTCTTAAAAAATAGTATACAAAATATTATAAATACAATAGTTAAAACTAAAATCAAAACAGAAAAAATATTTTGTAATAACAAATAATCACCAAAATTATACCAATCATAATCATATAAATAATATTCGTTCGAAACATAACCAATAAAAGGTATAGAGATAATAGAAATAATTATTAATAATATAATAAGTACTATAGTAGTAACTTTTCCACTCCCTTTTCTAAGCTTATATCCACAATAAGGACATATTTTTGCTTTTTTAGAGATTTCTTTATTGCATTCAGTACAAACCATTATATTATTTTCCTTACCACAATAAGGACATTCTTTAATTTATCATTTATTTCTTTTTTACATCCTTTACATTTTACTAATGCCATTTTATTCACTCCTACTTATGATAATCTTTTTCTCTTTCAAGAGTGTCTTTATCAAGTTCATATAAAGTATTATGTGATTTATCAAACTCAAACTTCATAAGAATGCTTTCACTACCATCATCATCTTTTATAGTGATATCACTGCCATTCATTTCCCAAATACAATAGTAAGAATATGGTAAAAGCTTTTTTCCTTCAAAATAATAATAAAAACTATATTCACAAGTCATATTATTATTAAGTGTTAAAAAATCATAAGAAATTCCACTATTAGATTTAGATTCCTTAACACTACTCCATTTACCAGCAACTTCACTAATCTTATTATTAGATGAACTTTTATATATTGTTTTGCCAATAATAAATACAACAATAATAATACCAATAACAGCACAAATCTTAGTTATAAGTTTTTTATTATCTTCATCTAAGATACTATCATCATCAACATAACTATATCCGCAATGTGGACAAGACTTTGCTTTATCACTTATCTTCTTACCACATTCCTTGCATTTAATCATTGCCATTATTATTCACCATCTTTAATAACTATAGATGTGCCATATATAATAATTACTCCGCCCATAACAACTAATATACCTTTTAGTCCAGAACAAACAGTTTCACCTAATTCTCTAACATTATTTGCAGTTGTAGAAGATGCATTTTGAATACCAGTATAAGCATCTCCTCCATATGATTTATCAGAAGATGATATACCAGAATAATTAAGCCCAAGTCCCCATATAATAGAAACAACACCTAAAACTATAAGAGCAATTCCTATTACTTTACTCTTATTAAAACTTTTAAGTTCAATTCCACAATTAGGACATACGCTAGATGAACTACTTATTTCCTTTCCACATTCCTTACATTTTACTAATGCCATAACTTCAACTCCTTTATATTATTATAATATGTACTCAAATCCCGGTCAAGCAAAAAAACGTTTGTATATCACTCAATTTAGGTCTTTAGAATATACCTTTTATAATCAAAAAAATATAATATTATAGGAGGAAAAATGAATAATAATTGTAATTGTAATAATAAAATAAAAGTATTTCCACCATTCTTAACTTGTTATGGTGCGACTGGCCCTACTGGACCAACAGGACCTAGTGGTGGTGCTACAGGGCCTACTGGACCACAAGGAATTCAAGGTTCTCAAGGAATACAAGGGCCTACAGGACCTACTGGTCCAACCGGACCACAAGGAATTCAAGGTCTTCAAGGAATACAAGGACCTACGGGACCTACTGGTCCAACCGGACCACAAGGAATTCAAGGCCTTCAAGGAATACAGGGACCTACTGGACCTACTGGTGAAGCAGGCCCTGCAGGGGAAACACCTACTCTATCTATCGGCACTGTAACTACTGGAGCTCCAGGAACTGAAGCAACAGCAACTATCACGGGGACAGCACCAAATTATGTGATTAATTTAACTATACCACAAGGGCCTACTGGACCAACTGGACTTACTGGTGCTGCTGGTGCTACAGGAGAAACGGGACCTACGGGACCTACTGGACCAACAGGACCTACTGGACCTACTGGACCTACTGGACCTTCAGCATAATGAAAAACTATAAAATATGTGTTTATGCTATATGTAAAAATGAATCTAAGTTCATTAAAAGATGGTATGAATCAATAAAAGGAGCTGACTATATATGTGTTCTAGACACAGGATCAGAAGACGATAGCTTAAAAATACTAAAAAGTTTAAATATAAAAGTTAAACAAAAAGTAATAAAACCATGGAGATTTGACATAGCTCGCAATGAATCAATGAAACTAATACCAAAAGATGCTGATATATGTATATGTTTAGACTTAGATGAAATAATGCTCCCAGGGTGGAAGGAAGAATTACTAAAACTATGGAACGATGATATAACAAGAATAAACTATAAATACAACTGGAGCCTTGATAAAAACAATAAACCAATAATAAGTTTTTATGCTAATAAAATACATAAAAATGGTTATTATAAATGGACTCATCCAGTTCACGAAATACTTATTCCATTAAAAGTAGAACATTCCATAACAACAAATAACATAATAATCAACCACTACCCAGACTCAACTAAATCAAGAAGTAACTACCTTCCTCTTCTGGAACTTTCAGTTAAAGAAGATCCCACTGATGACAGAAATATGCACTATCTAGGAAGAGAATATATGTACTATGGAAAATGGAATAAATGCATAGACACTCTAATAAAACACTTATCACTTCCATCTGCTACATGGAAAGACGAAAGATGTGCATCTATGAGATTTATAGCAACTTCTTACATTAACTTAAAAAGATATGATGAAGCACGTATATGGTTAGATAAAGCAATGGCAGAAGCACCATATTTAAGAGATGCTTTTACTGAAAGAATGATCCTAGAATACAATCTTAAAAACTATGAAGAAAGCATTAAATATGGAAAGAAAGCATTAAAGATTAAAACAAGAACTTATACGTATATAAATTCAGAACATAGTTGGAATGAAACAATATATGACATAATGAGTATAAACTACTATATGATTGGAAATAAAAAAGAAGGACTTAAATATTTAAACAAAGCACTTAAGATAAATCCAAATAATGAAAGAATTAAAAATAATAAGAAATATTTTATGTAAAAGACTCTTTATGAGTTTTTTACTTTGGCACAATAAATGATATAATTATATATAATAAACAAGGAGTTGAGTATATGCCAAGTTGGCCAGTACATTTAGTTATTGCTAAAAAAGTAAATGCAAAATTAAAACTTAATGAAGATTTATTTTTATATGGAAACTTAATACCAGATGTAGATAAAGGTACTAAAATAACGAGATATGAAGCACATTATTATAATGAGAATTTACCATTTCCTACTGTTCCACAAGAGAAGATGATCAATATTAATAAATTCATAAATGTTTATAAAGATGCATTAAATAACCCACTAATACTAGGATACTACTCCCATCTTTTAACAGGTCAGTTCTATAATGAAAAAATATATACTACTAAGTGGATACAAGATGAAAATAATAATATTATTGGTATAAAATTTAATAATAGAATATTAAAAATTGGCAAAGAAGATACAAAGAAATTAAAAAGAAAATACAAACATAAAGACTTTGAATTATATGGTAGGTACTTATTTAATGATGGTTATGTTTTTATTCCAAAAAATAAAGAATTAATAAAAGAAAACTCTAAATATCTAAAAAATAACTTTCTTACTGATAAACTTATCGATCACAGATTTAACTATTTAAATAATGAATTTACTAAGTTTAATAAATTAAGTTTGTATGAAAAAATATTTAAACATAAGTATTGTCTTTTTACTAAAAATGAACTTGATATTATTATGAATGAATGTATAGAGATGATAATAACTAAAATAAAAGAAATGATGTAAATAATAATAAAATAATTTGTTTACTTTTCTTATTATTTTGTTTATAATTATTCTAGGAGATAAGATATATGAAAAAAGGGAATAAAACAAGATTACTATTTTGGGGAATCGTATGGATAATCGTTTTAGCTCTAGCAGGTGGTGGATATTATAGTTACCTATCTGGTCATGGAGTTAAAGGTGAAGTTAGGCATAACTTAAAGCCAATAGTTGAAAAATTTAATAATTTAAAAGGTTTAGAATCATACAAAAGTGCTGGAATTAACATTACTGCAGAAATTAAAGGAACACAAATAATAGTTACTTATAAAACTACTGGTGCCACTGCAACATTTACATTTGATTATCAAACTATTGCAACAGAAAAAGTACTTTATATGAAATACAGTTCAGCAGATGAAGCAACAGCAAACTTAATAATAAAGTCAATGATTGAATCTGTATCAATGGTAAATGGACACGATGAAGGTGAAGTATTTAATACATACAAACTAGAAGACTTCTATAATACATCAATACTTGATGGTGTCCAAATTAAAAGTGTAACAAATAGTAATGAAGTATATATTGGTATTAATAAATCAGTAATAGATGGAATGAAAAATAAAAACAATAATACAAACTTAACAGAAATTACTGCTGAAGACTTAGCAACATTAAAAACAGACTTAGGAGCAACTAATGAATTCTATAAAGAAAAAGATTCAACTACCCTATATATTCTAAATACACAAACAAGTTACAATATTTATATTAGTGATACTAATGCTAAAAGTAATAAAATTTATGAATCAATAACAAATGTAATAAAAGAATTAACTGATGAAGTTACTCTTCAAAAATTTACAACTAATATAACAGATTTAAACTCTAATAAACAATTTGAAAATATAACAGTAACTATTAACAAAGATGTATCTACTATTGAAAAGTTAAATGGTAAAACTAATGTAATTGAAATAGTTATAACTAAATAAGACATTAAGTCTTATTTTTTTATGTATTAAAAAAGTTAGTGAAAACTAATTATCAAGTTTAACACTAACTAATTTACTAACTCCGCTTTCTTGCATTGTAACACCATATAATCTATCTAAGAATTCCATTGTTTTCTTTTTATGTGTTATTACAAGTAATTGAGTTTTATTTTTATAATTATGTAAGTACTCACCAAATATAGTAGCATTATTTTCATCAAGAGCACTCTCTACTTCATCAAGTATTACGAATGGTACTTTTTCAAGATTCATGATTGAGAATAATAAACTAATTGCAGTCATTGTTCTCTCTCCTCCTGAAAGTAAACTAAGTGGTTTTTGATTCTTACCTGGTGGTATAGCTATAATATCAATACCAGTTTCAAGTATATTGTCTGGGTCAGTTAGCTCTAAATGAGCACTTCCTCCTTTAAATAATGTCTTAAATACTTTACCAAATTCTATATTTATATTATTAAATGATTCTTCAAACTTATCCTTCATCACATCATCCATATCATCAATAATACTAAGTAAATCATTTTCACTCTTTTCTAAATCTTCTTTTTGTTTATTTAAGAAGTTAACCCTCGTAGATATTCTTTCATATTCATCAATACTTCCAAGGTTAACATCTCCTAAAGATTTAATCTTACGTCTCAAAATAGAAACCTTACTTCTAGCAGTATCTTCATCAATCTCAAGAACGTACTCTTTACTAGCTCTTTCATATCCAAGACTATAGTCTTCTCTAAAGACATATCAAGTTTAGTAATCTCTAGTTCTAAAGTATTTATCCTACTAGATAAGTTATTATATTCAGTGTTCATCTTCTTAATAGCAGTCTCTAATTCATTTAAAGTATTATTAAGTTCAAACTTATCTTTATTATATATCTCTAAATTCTTTTCTAAAATAGTCTTTTCTTGTTCATGATTATAATAATCTTCAATTACTTTATTAAGTTCTTTATCTAAGTTATTCTCACTTAAACTATTTATTTCATTTAATACCATATTATATTCATTATTTAAGTTATCAAGTTGACTTACTTTAGAATTAATACTTTCATTATTACTAACTAGTTCTATATTAAGTTTATATATATTATCTTTTATTATATTTTGTTCTTCTTCATAAGATAATACTTTCTTTTCACTTGTCTTTATTTCATTTACTAGTGCTTCTGTACTAAGTTTTAATTTTTCAAGTTCATATTTATCACTTATGAATGAATTATTTGTTTTTAAACTACCACCCGTCATAATACCACCAACGTGAATTAATTCTCCATCTAGTGATATTACTCTATATCTATGATTTATCTTTTTACTTATTTGTATAGCAGCTGTTATATTACTAGCAACTATTATATTACCAAGTTGATTCATTACGATATTGTAATATTTTGAGTCATATGTAACTAAGTCACTAGCAATACCAACAAATCCTATAATATTTTGTACAACTCTTAAAGTTTCAGGATCTACACTCTTAGGTTTAATAACATTAAGTGGAAAGAATGTAGCTCTACCCTTATTATGACTCTTTAAGTATTCAATTGCTTCTTTTGCACACGCTTCATCATTAACAACAATATTATTAGAAGATGCTCCAAGAGCTACTTCAAGCATAGATACATATTCATCTTTAGTATCAACTAAATTACCAAGTATATTATGTATTCCTCTTAACGTAGGATTATCTATTATACTTCTAACACTATAAGGAATCTTATTCATACTAGCAATATTAGTTTCAAGTACATCTATCTTATTTCTAACTTCAATTAAATTCTTACGTTTTTGATTTAATTCAAAATTATACTTTTCACGAGTAGTATTCATCATATTAAAGTCACGAGTCATACTATCAAGTTTATCTTTAATAGATGTTTTATTATTTTTTAAGTTCTCTATTTCCACATTTATAAGAGAAATATTATTCTTAAGTTCTCCCTCTCTATCTTTAAGTTTAATAATATTGTTTTTAACTGCTTCACTTGTCTTATCATATTTATTACGTTCAGTCATTAAAGTCTTTTTATTACTTAAATCAAGCAAAGTTTCATTAATTCTAAATATTTCATCACTTGTTTTCTTAATTTTTTCATCAAGATTTAATATTTCAAGTTTAATTTTTTCTACTTCAGTGTTATCACTAGTAGAGTCACTATTTAATTTAGATAATTCTTCTTCAAGTTTTAATTTATTTTTCTTCTTTATTTCTACTTCACTACCATAAGTAGTTATATCTTTAGCTATTAATGCAATCTCAACACTCTCTAGTTCACTAAGTGCTTCTTTATATTCACGTGCTTTTCTAGCTGCTTCTTCTAAAGGAAGTAAATTTTCAGAATTCTCACTTATTATTAAGTTTATTCTTTCTATATTATCATGTGTCTTAGATAATTTAGATAAACTTTCTTCTTTTCTCTTTTTATATTTAAGTACACCTGCTGCATCTTCAAATATAACTCTTCTTTCTTCTGGCTTTTCACTTAATATTTGATCTATCTTATTTTGTGGTACGATATTAAATGATTCTTTACTACTTCTAGAATCCATAAATAAATTAGTTATATCTTTAAGCCTACATTTCTCTGAATTTATAAAGTATTCATTTTCTCCAGTTTTATAAACTATTCTTTTAACAGATACTTCGTTATAATCTATATTAAGAGTTTTATCACTATTATCAAAAACAATCATAACAGATGCAAAGTTAGAAGCAGGTCTAGAAGATGATCCAGAAAACACTACATCAGCCATATTATTACTACCACGAAGAGTTTTAATACTTTGTTCTCCAAGTACCCATCTTATTGCATCAACTATATTACTTTTACCAGCTCCATTAGGTCCAACTATACCAGTAAATGATTGATCAAGTTCTATAACTGTTTTATCAGCAAAACTCTTAAAACCATGTAGTCTTATTTCTTTTATGTACATAATATCACCACTTCTATTTTTAATCTCTTAATCATTATATCATATATTTTTTTTATTAAAAAGAAAAATGGTAACTTTTATACCATTTTATCTTACTTTGCTCTCTTCATATATGCTTCTTTTGCAGCATTCTGCTCAGCTTCTTTTTTAGAATTCCCTACGCCTATTCCATAAACAAGTCCATCTATTATTACTTCTACTTTAAATTCTTTATGATGAGCAGGCCCACTTTCATCTATTAAGTTATATGTAACACTTTTTTTAACTGTTTGAACACTTTCTTGAAGTAAACTCTTATAATCCATTAAGAAGTCTTCATGATTTTCTATATATGGAACTATCATATCATGAAATAATTTTTTAACTGTTTCTAATCCTTGCTCTAAATATATAACAGCCATACATGCCTCAAATACATCTGCGATTATAGTTTTATTAGCTTCACTTATCCCATTACCTAGATATATATAATCTTTAAGATTAATCTCTTTAGAGTATTCATATAAAGCATTCTCACATACATATAAACTTCTAAGTCTACTCATTTCTCCTTCAGGATAACTAGTATTATTATATAAGTAATCACTACATACTATTTCAAGAACTGCATCTCCTAAATACTCAAGTCTCTCATAACACTCACAATTATGTTCATTAGAATAACTTGAATGAGTCAAAGCAACCCTTAATAATTCTTCATTTTTAATTTCAATATTAAATTTCTTAAATATATTTTTCATCTCTATCACATAAAAATTATAACACAAAAAAAGAAATAAAACTATTTCTTT
>SFTR01000057.1 GCA_004560915.1 bacterium
ATCCTTATATTCAAATTCCATATTAGGATAAAGAGGATCTAACACTACAGCACATATACTTTTCTTTCTTTTATATATTTTATAAATTCCCTTTGACTTTGTAAATACAAATCTAATGGGTTGAATACCAACATTAGAATCTACTGCTATTTTAAAAGCTTCATACTTAAAATCTCTAATGCCTTCATAATATGGCCACATTGCAATCTCAGGATACATATGTAAAATAAACTTACTCTTAAAAGCATTCTTTATTTCACTATAAAATTTATCTTTCTTTTTTCTTTCTTTTAGAATAGGCATTGCATATAACAAACGTATAATTCTTCTAACAATAGGTATCTTAAAATTCTCTTCCAAAGTTGGATAATGAACTCGTCTAGGATAGTAAATAAGTCCTATCAAAGTACAATCTAAATAATGTACATGATTAAATATAGAAACAAAACCTTTATCTTTAATTATCTTTTATATAAAACTTTAAAGGTGCCCAATTATGAGTTACATGTTCATTTCCTTTAAGTTTAGAATAATCATACTTTTTCATATATCACCATAAAAATTATATCATATTTTTATTTCAAAACAAAAAGAGGTATTAACCTCTCTTTACATTTTATTCATTTTCTCCGATTAAAGAATTCAATATTTCTTTTTTAGCATTTTCATCAAGAGCATCATAATCAATAGCATTAGTAGTATCAAATGTTTTAATATTATCTACAACATTAAATTCACCAGTTATATCAATTACAAAATATTCTTTTTCAATATTAGTTGGTTCAAAATATTTAAAGCTTGATGTATATTCAGTTTTTTTATCATTTACTTTATTTTCTTTATATACTAATGAGAATTTAGTTCTATAATCTTTCTTAACATAATTAGGATCAGTATTTGAACTAACACCATTAATAATACTTCCAACAACACTTGGCATATCTACATCTAAAACATATCTATTTTCATTACTATCATAAGATAAAGAAATTGAATAAGACATAGTTTCATCTTTTTCATTTTTATACGTTAATATAGCATTATAACTTTCCCCATTAACTGTTACATTTAATTTATCATTATCAGTACCCATATCAAACCCTAATAAGTTATTATTAAGCATATCAATATATATTACAATATTTATAGTTTTAAAATTATCAACTTCAACGCAATCTTTGCTAGAACAATCTTGATCTAAACTTTTACCATCAATTATATCTTTTAAAGAAGTTTTAGCTTCTTCAGTAGTTTCAGCTATTCCTAGATTCACTAATTCTTCTAAAGCCTTATTATCATTCATATATGCATTTAATATGGCTTCTTTAATCTTCTTATTTTCATCTTCATCATATGTATAATTAATTTTATAAGCAGGAGTTTTCTTACCATTAACAGTTCTTAACTCTGGAGTTTTAGTTATTTTACTTTCACTAACATTTGCTAAGAATGTCTTTTTACCTAAATCAATTAAATATTTATATGAATTTTTATATTTTTCTAAATCAATATTTTCTTCTTCAGTAGGTAATGTACTTGTATCTATCTTTGTTTTATATGTCGCACCTTCTACACCAGATTTTTTAATATTAAAGTATACATAATCACCATCAAGTAATGCTTTAGCACTAGCCATTTCTATACCTAATAATGAACCTGAACCACCAACATATACTTTCTTATTATCTTTATCAAATCCTAAATTCATATTAACAGTAAGACCATTAACCATTACTAAATCAGCGTTTTCAGAAGTTAAAATGAATTTACCACTAAGTTCTCCTTTATTATATTTTTTAACTGTATCATTTATATTAGTTTCAATTTTATTAGATAACTTAGTATATGTAGCTTCTATAACTTTATTAAATAATGTACTTGGTTTTGTCATTACAAAATAGTAATAATAGAACGCACCACCTAAAACTAATAAAACAAGTAATAAAACAATTGGCCATTTTTTCTTCTCTTTTTCTATAAATTCACCACCTACATTACCATTATTAGTAGAATTATTAAGAGGTGTATTTTGTGAAATATTATTATTAACAGGTGTTTCTGTTACACTTGGATTTACCGTACTAGTAACTTCTGGTTTATTATCAAAATGTACTGTTGGCTTAGTTATAGGTGCTAAATTAACATTCTCTTTATCAATTAAAGATTCAATATTATTTGCTTTATTAGTTTGAGGAACATCACTTCCTTTAACCTCCTCAGCCGGAACATTTACATTTGTATTTTCAGTCACAACTTCATTAGAAGTAACATTTTCATTTTGAACAGTATTGTTTTCACTAACACCATTTACTTCAGTATTATTTTCTTCTTTTTTTACTTCTTCATTCATTTTTGAACCCACTTTCTATATTATCATTAGTATAACACTAAATTTTATCAATGTAAACAAAAACACCCTAAGGTGTTTCTTTAATTATTAAACTTTCTCCAGTCATTTCTTTAGGTTTACTTATCTCATATATATCTACTATAGTAGGTATAATATCTCTTAAAGTACCACTTTTTTTAATCTTATAATCTTTATTACATATTATAAATGGAACTTTATTAGAAGTATGACTAGTAATTACATTTCCATCTACATCTTTCATATACTCAATATTTCCATGATCAGAAGTAATTACAAGTTCATAAAAATTTTCTTGAGCTTTCTCCATTATATGACCAATACACACATCACATGCTTCAAGAGCTCTTACGCAAGCCGGTATATTTCCAGTATGAGCAACCATATCAGGATTAGCATAATTAACAAGTATAAAATCAAAATCATCATCCATTGCATCTAATACAGCTTCTGTAACTTCAGAAGCATTCATTTCAGGTTTCATATCATATCTAGCAACCTTAGGAGAAGGAACCAATATTTTATATAAATTCTTATCACTTAACTCTTCAGTTCCATCAAAGAAATATGTCACATGAGGATACTTTTCACTTTCGGCAATTCTAGCTTGTTTAAACCCTAAATCAGCTAAATATCTACCAAAAGTACCAGTAATAGGTTCTTGACTAAAAGCTCCATCAATCATATTATCAACACTATATAAAGATGCATATCTAACATTCTTAAACTTCTTTACATTAAACATATTAAATGATTCATCAGTAAATGCAGATATAAGTTCACGAATTCTCTCAGGTCTATAATTTAAAAATAATACTCCATCATTTTCTTTAATATTACTTCCTTTAGTTATAATACTAGGATTTATAAATTCATCAGTTATATCATTCTTATAATGTAATTCCATACATCTATTATAATCACTAAAGTTATTTCCAACATTATATACTATTGCATCATATGCTTTTTTAACCCTATCATAATTATTATCTCTATCCATAGCATAGTATCTTCCACATATTGTTCCAATAGTGCCAAGACCAAGTTTGCTTGCTTTAGCCATAAACTCACTAATAAGTTTATTACCACTCATAGGAAGACTATCTCTTCCATCAGTTATGAAATGAAATACAACACTCTTAACTTTTCTAATCTTAGCAAGAGCTAAAGCTGCATAAAAATGTTCCATACTAGAATGTACATTTGCATTTGATATCAATCCTATCATATGTAATGTAGAATTATTATCATTAACAAAATCCATTAAATCAAGTAGAACATCATTTTCAAAAAAACTTTTATCTTTTATCTTATTATTTATTAAAGTTAATGGTTGTTCTACTGTTCTTCCACATCCAATAGTCATATGACATGCTTCAGAGTTTCCACTTTGCCCTTTAGGTAATCCTACTACTTCTCCACTAGCTTCTAACTCACATACCGGATAATCAGACATTATTCTAGCTAAGTTTGGTAAACTTGCCATCTTTATAGCATTACCATTCTCACTTTCTCTAATTCCAAAGCCATCTAAAATTAATAAAATAATTTTTTTCATAAATTTCTCCTGTAAACATTTTAACACATATTATAAAATTAGAAAAGAAAAAAACTTGAATGACTAATTTACATCAATCATCTCAAGTCTTAATTTATCAGCGATCGTTACTATAAATTCAGAATTAGTAGGTTTTGCTCTATCTATATCAACACTATGACCAAATATTTCTTCCATTAAATCTATATCTCCTCTAAGCCACGACACTTCTATTGCATGTCTAATTGCTCTTTCTACACGAGGAATAGATGTATTAAATCTGATTGATAAGTCTGGATATAACTCTTTAGTTATTCCACCAATAAATCCAGGATTTTCATATACCATAAGTATAGCACTTCTTATAAATTGATATCCTTTAATATGAGAAGGTATACCAAGAGCATGTAATAACTTAGTCACTTGTATTTGTAAATCTCTATTTTCAAGTTCTAATATATTATCATTCTTTTTCTTTATCACAAATGTTTGAATAATTTTACTCTTCAAATCATCAAAATTAAATGGTTTTAAACAATAATATCTAACACCATATTCACCAATATCTCTAATAGTTTGTTCTTCACCATACGAAGTCATAACAATAACTTTTTTCTTAATACTATTAAACTTCATATATTCAAGAACCCCAACACCATCTTTAACAGGCATTACTAAGTCAAGTAGCATTAAATCAAAATCTATATCAGAATTTAATACTTTAATAGCTTCTTCTCCATTCTTACAAGTACCAATTACTTCTACTTCATCACTACTACTAAAATACTTACAAATTAAATTAACTAACCCTTCATTATCATCTACTACTAAGACTTTAATTTTCATTCTTTTCTCCTTTTCTCTATTGTACGTCATCATTATACAAATATCTACGGAGTAAAAAGTCATGTTTTGTCTAAAAGGTACACATTTTGTCATTAAAAAACAAATATCATTCAAAAGAACTATATTTGTTTCCTAAATACATAAATATAATTGTAAAAACCATAAACATATGATATATACCATTCTTATCAAAAGATACTATAAAATTCACTTTAACTTTGAATAACAAGAATAGTCCACCTATAATTTGTAAAACTATTGCTATTATATAAAATTTATCTTTTTTAGTACACGTTTTAATATATCTATGTATATAAAACCATAAAATATATAATATGTAAAATAGTGCAATCATTATAAATGTTAATAAAAAGTCTATGCCACACAACGTTTCTATAATAAATATTAAGTACATAACAAAAGATGTAATTAACAACTTACTAACATTAGAACATTTAATAACGGTAAACAACAAACTATTAAGAGTAATACAAAATATAAATGAAAGAACTATCCACAAGATATTAACAATTTCACTATTCCACACAAATGAATGTATTATAAACCCAAGCAAACTATCAATAACAACACTCACATAAAATATATACCATATCTTTTTCTTATCTATTTTTAACTTTCTAAATCTAAAAAGAATGACTAATGTAGTAAACATAATTATTAGATTAGTTAGTCCAGTAATTAGTTCACTTCCACTAGTCATTTTTAAGTCCTTTAAGAATTTTATTTAACTCATCTATATTTATACTAGCTTTACCAAGAACTACACCATCAGATACCTTAAATATATCATTAATATTATTTTCATCAACACTACCACCATAATATACTTCTATATTTAAATTATATTTTTTATAAATATATAGCTTAATATTATCAATAACATTTTGTATCTTATCAATACATTGTATTTCACCACTACCTATAGCCCAACTAGGCTCATAAGCAATACTCAAATACTTTAATGTTGATGAATCAATACTACGAAGATAATAATTTAATTCTTTCTTTATATAGTTAAATGGTCTTCTAGTTTTCTTTATTTCCCCTACACAAAGTATAGTATAACACTTAGAACTAAGAGATTTAAATAGTTTTTCTTTAGCCATTTCATAACTCTCAAAAACTATTTTTCTTCTCTCAAAATGTCCTATTAGAGTATAATCTATTCCTATTTTCTTTAATGTTTCAAGATTAAGTTCTCCAGTAAAAGAACCCATCTTATAACTAAAGAAGTTTTGTGTACCTACTTTATATTTACTATCTTTAAACATAGATAAATATAGTATTGGTGGAAATATTATAAATTCATAATTATTAGTTTTTAATTTATCAAAAGAATTCTTAAACTTAACCATATCATCATAAAACATATAACTTTTTTGATTAAGAATTACTTTTTTCATACAAAACCTCCCAAATTATTTTTTATTTTCACCACTAAGTCTTTCTAATGTTTTAAATCTTCTACCTTCTAAATATTCAAGTGTTGAACCACCACCAGTAGACACATAATGGAAATCAAATCCAAATTTATGTGATGCACTTATTATATCACCACCAGCTAATATAGTTGGAATAGATTGATTATATAGGAATTTAAGTACTTTCTTAGTACCATTTTCATACTTTTCATCTTCAAACATTCCAAGTGGACCATTCCATAAAACAAGTTTACTATTTATTAGTGCTTCATTATACATAGTAATTGTTTTAGGACCAATATCATATCCTATATCTTCTTTTTCCATCTCTTCTATCTTTTTAACACCATCTCCACC
>SFTR01000058.1 GCA_004560915.1 bacterium
CATTGTCACTTCAAAGATGACTTTGATTTTAGTATATTTAAAGATAAAATATTTTGTCTTCACTTACATGATAACTTTGGAGAGATTGATGATCATTTAATACCATATGATGGAACACTAGACTATACTAAAGTTATTAATGGATTAAAAGAAGCAAACTACAAAGGATATACAACTCTAGAAGTTTGTTATAGAAAATATTATAAAGAAAAAATTGATATAAATGAATTTTATAATAAAACTTGCGAAGCTGGAGAAAAATTAGATAAATTATTAAAGGAGGAATAAAAATGAAATTAGTATTATTAAGACATGGAGAAAGTGTTTGGAATAAAGAAAATAGATTTACTGGATGGACAGATGTAGATTTATCAGAAAATGGAGTTAAAGAAGCAGAAAACGCAGGAAAACTTTTAAAAGAAAAAGGTTATACTTTTGATGTTTCTTTTACATCAGTATTAAAAAGAGCTAACAAGACACTAGAAATAGTATTAAAAGAAATGAATCTTGATATTCCGGTACATTATAGTTATAGATTAAATGAAAGACATTATGGAGCACTTCAAGGATTAAATAAAGATGAAATGAGAAAGAAATTTGGAGAAGAACAAGTACATATATGGAGACGTAGTTATGATGTAAGACCACCTGAACTTACTAAAGAAGATGAAAGATACCCAGGAAACGATCCGAAATATAAAGATTTAACTCCAGAAGAACTACCTCTTACAGAGTGTTTAAAAGATACTTTAGAAAGAGTACTACCATATTATAATAATGAAATTAAGAAACATTTAGAAAATAAAGAAAATGTTTTAGTAGTAGCTCACGGTAACAGCCTTAGAAGTATAATTAAATACTTAGAAAACATTAGTGATGCAGATATTATGAGCGTTGAAATACCTACTGGAGTACCATACGTTTATGAACTAGATGATAATTTAAATATAAAAGAAAAATATTTCTTAAAATAAATAGACAACTACGTGTTTATAACTTATAATAAAACACTAAGGAGGGTTTATGAAGTATATAAATAAAACAAATACAAAGAAATATGTTATTTATGGAGTTATAGCATTATTCCTAGTTATAACTATATTATGTAGTTTCCAAACTATTAAGTCAGGTGAAGTAGGTCTAAAAGTAAGATTTGGTAAAATAGTAAATACTCAATTAAATGAAGGATTTAATCTTAAAATACCATATGTAGAACAAATAGTTAAAGTAAATATTAAAGTTCAAAAAGTTGAATTAAGTACAGAAAGTTCTAGTAAAGACTTACAAACTATTGAAACAACTTTAGCAGTAAACTATAGAATCAATAGTGATAAAGCAACTCATCTTTATAGAACAGTAGGTAATAACTATGAAAGCACTATATTAGAACCTGCTATTAAAGAGAGTATTAAAGCTACTATTGCTAAGTATACAGCAGCAGAAGTAATCACTGAAAGAGCAAATGTATCTAAAAATTGTATGGAAGATTTACAATCTAAAGTAGAGAAGTATGGCATAACAATTGATAACTTCAATATTACTAATCTAAGTTTTAGTGAAGAGTACAGTAAAGCAATCGAAGACAAACAAGTAGCAGAACAAAAACTAGAAAAAGCTAAACTAGATGCTGAAAGTAAAATAGTTGAAGCAGAAGCAACTAAGAAAGCAAACGACTTATTAAAACAAAGTTTAACAGACAATCTTATAGCTAAAGAATTCATAAATAAATGGGATGGTAAACTTCCATCTACATATGCAGGAAAAGATATATTAAGTATATTCAATTTAAAGTAAGCAACAAATGTTGCTTTTTCTTTTCTAAGCCGCATAAAATGGGTAAATTTGATTAATAATGTTAAAAGTGATATAATAGATGGCACTTGCCCATTAAGGAGTGAATATATAATATATGATATATAAATTATTAATAGCACTTACTTTATTTGGAAGTGTATTTAGTAATAATACTAAAGAAACGACTGAAATAAATCATAGCTACTTAGATAAACAAATAGAGCTAAGTGTTAAGCATTTCCAAAGTGAACATGAAGACTATAAGAAAGAGAATTATTTTAATGGAGAAAAGATAGATGTCATAGCAAGTAAAATAGATAGATATCTAAACTCTACATTAAAAGGAAAAGGTAAATTTATTACTGAATATTCTATTTCTGTCGGAATGGATCCTTATTTAGCAGCAGGAGTAATGTTACAAGAAACTGGTTGCTATTGGAACTGCAGTTATTTAACTAGAGTATGTAATAACGTTGGTGGTAACAAAGGAGCACCTGGATGCAATGGTGGAAGCTATAGAAGATTTGATACCATCGAAGAAGGAATTAAGTTTGCAATTAATAAACTAAATTCTTATTATCAAAAAGGTTTAACTACTACATACCAAATTGGACCTAAATACGCAAGTGATCCAAAATGGCCACAAAGGGTTAATAATTACATAAACAAGTTAAAAAAATAAAGAAAACTAATCAGGGAGTAAAATATGGATAGAGAAATATACTTACATGCAATAAATTCAGTACCGGATGACTATTATCATCCAGATGAAACTAATAAAACACTTCTTCAAATTCTAAAGAGAAGAGCTCTTCTTTCATCAAAACTGCAAAGAAGAAGATCTACTGGTGGATTCAATGGTCGTGATTATGTTTCATTATGTGACTATGATAAAAGAAATGATTATAAAAGATTTATGGGAAAGTATAATGCATTTCACACATACGTAAGATATTCTTTATCCTTAGCTTTTCCTAAAGATAAATTAGATGTTATAGAACCAAAAGTATTAAATGGGATATATATTAGAGATTCAAAAGGATATGCTGAAATGGAAAAAATAGGCAAGTCAAAGAGTGAAAGATGCACAGATATGCCAGATGAAGTACAAGTAAAAGATAAAGTATCACTTGATAACTTATGTGCAACTACATTTCCATTACACTTATTAAAAGGCTATGGTAATTCTTCTATAGATGAACTCTCATCAATAATAATGTTTGAAATCGAAGAAATAGATAAATTACTAAGTAGATTTGGATACGATATACCAATATATGATATAGATACTTTTGAAGAATTAACAAGTACAAGTAAAATTAAAATGATACTTAGAAACAAATAAGCAAGCTTGGTCTTGCTTTTAAAATGTCAAAATTGACTAAATGTATCATTTATGATATAATATGCGGAAATAATGGGGGGTATTATGGGAAACAAGGATTTTGAAGTATTCATTCCACATGCCAACTGGAAAATGAATAATAAATTAATTGATATATTATATGATACTGCTTTAAAATATGGAGACTTTGTATATAGTTTAAGTAGAATATATACAGATATGGAACCTAGAGATGAAATTTTAATAAGTAGAGATTATGAATTAAATGATAGTGACGATATTTTATTTAAAAGAACTTGGAATAGGTATGGAGCTAGTACAAGAAAAGGCTTCGTTGCTAACTACGGAGCATTATTCCCAAAACATACTCAAATATTGCCAATAATAAAATTATCTGATGAAATGTTTGAAGAACTTACAAAAGGTTTAAAACCTGGAACAAAAACTATAGAGTTAGGTAGATATCCTATGAAATCAAATTTCTTAACTACAGAAGAGAAAAAAGGAAAAGTACCTACTGGTAAAACATATACTTTACCAATCGAAACACCAGACTTTTGTACAAGAATAAATAAAACACAAAGAGTAGAAGAGTATGACTTAAATGGCGAAAAGATAGTAGATGTAGTAAGATACACAAAAGATATACAAAAAGATAAACTTCTAAAAGTTAAAGAAACATTTACAGTAAAACCTATAAAGTGGCATGTAGACTGGGAAAACAAATGTTTAATAGCTCCAGAACCATTATTAACAGGAATAGCTCTATCAAAAGAAGTTGATATACCTCCTTATGAATACACTTATTTATATGAATATTTAAATGAAACTTTCTTACATGATGCGATATTACAACATATGAGCGCAAGACAAATCAAAGAAACAGATAACATATATCAAGATGAAATAACTACTCTTATAAATGAAATAAGTGTTTATGCTGAATATTATCATGGAACAGAAGATGTAAGTATAGTAGTTAGAAAACTAGTCACAAAATATAATAAGGATATACTAGAATTAAAAAATAATACTGGCCTTACATTAGTTACAGAAGATACATTAAGAGTAAATCTTATTAGTGATTTAAATAGAATACTTGATAAATTAAAAAGAAATATGGAATCAAGCAAAGAATACAATAAGATTTTAGATTTCATTGATAAATGTATAGATGCACTACATGATAAAGAAACTGAATGTAATAGTGAACTATACAAAGATATTTATAGAATAAATAGTGAAATATTTCCAAAGTTAACTAGTGATCATAAAAATCAAATTGTTCTAAGAAGAAAAATAATAACTCTATTAGAAGAAGATAAGAAAGACGTAAAAGCATACTTAGAATATATAAATACACTTACTGATGGAATTAACTTAAGATTAGCTCCACCACTACTAGGATATAAAGACTTATCTGGTTATGAAACACACTTTAGAATAAAATTGCATCCTGTACTTGAATCTATGGTTTCTTTGTCAAGAAACGAAGAAAAAAGAATAGAAATCGAAGCACGTGAATTTATGCTTAATGAATTATCAAAATTTTCAAGTAATGAACAATTTATAAGTACAGCTCTTATGCTCATTAATAATGGTAACTACATACATGTTGATAGTAATAATAGATTTATAGATAAACTACTAGATAGTATAAATGAAGAAGTTAAGAGTATAAGAATAAGTAGAAGAGATATAGATTTAAAAGGAATATTAAGTGTAGAATTAGAAAACTATGATATATTATCTATATCTAAAGCACTTTCTAAGATAATGATTAGTCTTCATAAAATAAATTTAGATATTGATGAAGAAAAAGCAAAAGCTAAAAAATTAAATAAATATTTAGTAAAAATTTAAAAATTATTGACAAAAGTAGATGAATAAACTATAATCTACTCATAAGCGATGAAGGAAAGTAGTAATTATTTATTTCCCTTAATAGAGAGTTAGTGGTTGGTGGAAACTAATAATAGATAAATAATGAAGAAAAAACGTGACAATTTTCCAGAGCAAATAAGCATGTCAGCTATAAAGACTAAAAGATAGAATTCAAAGAATCTATGAAGTAAGATGGTACAGCGTACAAAAACGCTCTTACGAATAGATTCTTTTTTATTTATAAGGAGATGAGTTTTATGGAAAACAGATACAGAAATGTATATTGTGGAGAAGTAACAAAAGAATATGAAAACAAAGAAGTAAGACTAGCAGGATGGATTGAAACAGTTCGTAATTTAGGTGGCTTAGTATTTATTACATTAAGAGATGAAACCGGTATTGTACAATTAATTTCTAATAATGTAGAATATGCTAAACTAAATCGTGAATCTACTGCTACTGTAACAGGAGTAGTTAAACCTAGAACACCAGATATGGTAAATAAAAACATGAAAACTGGTGAAATAGAAGTAGAAATCAAAACTATAGACATTCTAGGTGACGTATATAGAACACTTCCGTTTGAAGTTAAAAATAGTAAATCTTCAAGTGAAGAAACTAGACTTAAATATCGTTATTTAGATTTAAGAAATAAAAGTGTTCATGATGGTATAAGATTTAGAACAGAAGTAATTGATTTCATTAGACACACTATGAAAGATATGAAATTTACTGAAATTCAAACACCAATCTTAACAGCATCTAGTCCAGAAGGAGCAAGAGACTTCATAGTACCAAGTAGAAAATTCAAAGGTAAATTCTATGCTCTTCCTCAAGCACCACAAATATTCAAACAATTATTAATGTGTAGTGGGTTTGATAGATATTTTCAAATCGCACCATGTTTTAGAGATGAAGACCCAAGAAGCGATAGACTTTACGGAGAATTTTATCAATTAGACTTTGAAATGTCATTTGCAACACAAGAAGATGTATTTGAAGTTGGTCAAAGAGTATTCTATGATGTATTTAAGAAATTTGGTAACAAAGAAGTTTCAAGTGTACCATTTAGAAGAATACCATTCAAAGAAGCAATGGAAAAATATGGTAGTGATAAACCAGACTTAAGAATACCATTTGATATTGAAAATATTACAAGTATCGTTAGTAAATCTGAAAGCGTAGTATTTAAAGATAAAGAAGTAAAGGCTTGTGTACTACCTAGTAGTGATAAATCAAATTCTTGGTATAAAAAATTAGAAGAAGAATATAAATCTTTAGGTATGTCATCCCTTGGATTCATAAAACTTGATAATAATGAAATATCTGGTTCAATGTCAAAACTATTTAGTGAAAAAGAAAAAGAAGAACTAAAGAAAACATTAAAACTTGAAAATGGTAACGTAGTAGTTATAGCTTGTGGAACTAAAGGTGAAAAATTTGATAAGCTTTGCGGTTCTTTAAGACTAAAACTAGGCAATGAGTTAAATTTAGTAGATAAAAATAAATATGAATTTTGTATTATCGTAGACTTCCCATTCTATGAATGGAATGAAGAAGATAACAAATGGGATTTCACACATAATCCATTCAGTATGCCAAATGGTGGAATGGATGCATTATTAAATATGAATCCTGGAGATATAGTTGCTTGTCAATATGACTTCGTATGTAATGGTCTTGAAATGGCAAGTGGAGGAGAAAGAAATTATAGCCCAACTATTCTTAAGAAAGCATTTGAAATCGCTGGATACGATGAAAGCGTAGTAGAAAGTAAATTCCCATCATTATATCAAGCATTCCAATTCGGAGCACCTCCTCACGCTGGTATGGCTC
>SFTR01000059.1 GCA_004560915.1 bacterium
AATTGTTTAATTATATTTTTGTAATATTTAATTTAATATTATCTTCTTATCCCAATTATATATATTCAATCAGTTGCATTCCACCAATTTTTAGTTGTTTTTTGTAAATTATTAGTTGCATTATATTATTTTTAGTTAAAATAATATTTTTTATATTATAAAAATATAAATTATGATATAATCTCTTAAAAGGAGATAAAACTATGGAAAAATTAAAAGATAAAATATTAAAAGATGGAATTGCTTTAAATCAAAATGTTTTAAAGGTTGACAGCTTTTTAAATCACCAAGTAGATGTTAACTTAATGGAAGAAATAGGTAAAGAATTTGGAAATTATTTTTCTAAGAAAAAAATAGACAAAGTAATAACAATAGAATCTTCTGGAATTGCTCCAGCTTATGCTACTGCACATAAACTAAATGTTCCTCTTGTTATACTAAAAAAACAGCATTCAAGTATATTAAATAATGATTTATACGAAACCACTGTACATTCTTTTACTAAAAATATAGATTATACTCTAACTTGCTCAAAAAGATTTCTTAAAGAAAAAAATGAATAATGAACCAGTAAAAGGCTTATATTTAAGTGGTTCATTTGGTAGTGGTAAATCATACATACTAAGTGCTTTATTAAATGAACTATCTAATAAAGGATTTAGAACAGTAAATGTATATTATCCAACTCTTCTTAAGAGACTTAAAGCATCATTTAATGAATATAACTATGATGATGTACTAGATGAAATAATGACTAGTGATGTACTTTTAATAGATGATATAGGTGCTGAAAATAATAGTTCATGGGCAAGAGATGAAGTACTAGGAACAATATTACAATATAGAATGGATAATAACTTAACAACATTCTTTACATCAAACTATAACATCAATGAACTAGAAACATTCCTAGCAGAAACACCTAAAGGAATAGATGAAATAAAAGCAAGAAGAATCATAGAGAGAATAAAATATTTAACAATAGAAGAAAATTTAATAAGTGAAAATAAAAGAAATAAAAAGGCTTAATGTTGACACAAAACTATCAATATTGACAAAAATGATTTTTTTTGATATAATATGTGCATTATTAAGGGGGGATATAGAATGGAAAACTTAATTTTAGCATTCATTATAGCTCAATTAATTTCAACTGCCTATGGTTTAGCAGTAATTGGTTCAGTAAGACCAATAATTGAAAAGAAACTTAAAGACGAAGGTTATGTCTTAAAAAATAAAAATAGTATGTATAAGTTTAACGAGAATTTAGGAAAATTCTTTAGAGGATTTATACCTGGTTATTATGCAGTAAAAGCAATACTTTTAGTACAAGGAAAAGATCCAATTGATAGAGCAGTACAAAAAGAAATAGAAAATGGTGAATACATTACTCGTGAAGAAAGAGAAGCAATCAGACAAAGAGAAGAATTCTTAAAAACAGCTTCATTATCAAAACCAATCGAACCACAAATCATATTTGAAAAACCAGAAAAATACGTTGCTCGTAAAAACGATTACACATTATATGACACATATGAAACACCAGTTGAATATATTACTCGTGAAACAACTAAAGATGAAACGTTAGATATCACTCCTTATACAGGAGTTGTAAAAGAAGTGCCTAAAGTAATTGAAAA
Source organism: bacterium (assembly GCA_004560915.1). The sequence continues at coordinate 1,641 of SFTR01000059.1, forward strand.
AGAAGTAACTAAAAATGATATAGCAAAAGCAATAGCTGAATTAGATGCATACGAATTACAAGCCTTAGGAGAAAAAGTAGAAGCATTAGCTGAAATTAAACAAAGAAATAAAAGTTTAAAATTAAAAGATGTTGCTTAAGTGAAAAATTTGTGTTAACATTAACTTATAAATTAATTAATTGGATAAGACTATTAAAACCTATTATTGAAGAGAATTAGTGGAAGGTGCAAACTAATATAATAATTTAATAGTTACTACCAATTGTATGAGGTTAATAGCCTACGAGTAGTTTTCGTTACAAAACTATAACAAGTTAAATAAAGGGATGGTACCGTCTTATATAGACTCCTTACTATCTCTTTTTTTGTTTTATAAGGGAGGGTTAATATGAAATATGAAACAATAACTTTATCAAAGTTCTTATCAAGAACATTAGGACTAGAAGGCAGTGATTTGAAAAGGATAACCCATCTAGATGCAAAAACACTATTTCCAGATTTAAAAAGAAGTACGTTTGAGCACGTAGAAAAGTGTCCTGAAGAAATACTAACTGGAAAGATAATGATGGTAAGCGATGGTAAAACAATTGTTCCGTATTACGTTCCGACACTTAAAACAGAATTCGAAATACAAGAAGTAAAAATAGAATATGATGAGGTAGAAGAAATAGTAGATAAAAAATATGATTATGCAGCCATGACAATCTATGAACTAAAACAACTACTTAATAGAAAATTCAACAGCTACAAGAATAGTAGAGAAGCAAGAAAAGAACTAGAAAAAAGAGGAGTAGTTCTCACAAAAAAATACAATAGAAACGAAGTAAAAAGAATGAAAGAAGATGAAGTAAATGAAAGAAATTAAAAACGACGAAAGATTAAATATGTTAAACCATAGTTGTGCTCACCTTTTGGCACATGCAGTAAAACATATATATCCACAAGCAAAATTTTGGGTAGGACCAGTAATTAACGAAGGATTCTATTATGATATAGACCTTGGTGATGTATCTCTAACAGATGAAGACCTACCAAAAATTGAAAAAGAAATGAAAAAGATTTCTAAAGATAATAAATTAATCAAAAGAATAGAATTATCTAAAGAAGAAGCACTAGAAATGTTTAAAGACGATCCATATAAAATAGACTTAATCAGTAGAATGGATGAACATGAACAAGTAATATCAGCATATAAACAAGAAGATTTTATAGATTTGTGTAGAGGTCCACATGTAAACTCAACTAAAGAAATTAAATACTTTAAGTTATTAAAAGTTAGTGGAGCATACTGGAAAGGTGACTCTAAAAATAAAATGCTTCAAAGAGTATATGGTATTTGTTTTGAAAACGAAGAAGATTTAAATGAACATCTAGCATACTTAGAAGATTGCAAAAATAGAGATCACAGAAAAATAGGAAAAGAAATGGAACTATTTATGTCAGATGACTTAGTTGGTCGTGGACTTCCAATGTACTTACCAAACGGATACATTATTTGGCAAGAACTTGAAAACTATATAAAAGAAAAAGAAAGAAAATTAGGATATTTACACGTACTTACTCCATGTGTTGGAACAGTTGACTTATATAAAACTTCAGGACATTGGGATCACTATAAAGAAAATATGTTCCCAGCTATGCAAGTAGATGAAGAATCATTTGTATTAAGGCCAATGAACTGTCCACATCATATGATGATTTATTCAAATAAATTACATTCATACAAAGATTTACCAATTAGAATAGGTGAAATAGCACATGACTTTAGATATGAAGCTTCAGGTGCAGTAAAAGGTATTGAAAGAGGAAGACACTTCTGTCAAAACGATGCTCACTTATTCGTAACACCAGAACAAATTAAATCAGAATTTAAAAGCGTAGTAGATTTAATATTCGATGTATATAAAGATTTTAATATTACAGATTATAGATGTGTTTTATCACTAAGAGATCCAGAAGATAAAGAAAAATATCATCCAGATGATGAAATGTGGAATAAAGCAGAAAACGAACTTCGTGAAGTATTAAACGAACTTGGTATTGAATATACTGAAGAAATAGGTGAAGCAGCATTCTATGGACCTAAATTAGATGTTAATGTTCGTCCAGCAGTTGGAAACGAATACACACTATCTACTTGTCAATTAGACTTCTGTTTGCCAGCTAAATTTGATTTAAAATACGTAGATAAAAATGGAGAAAAGAAAACACCAGTAGTACTTCATAGAGCTATATTAGGTTCACTTGATAGATTTATGGCATACATCCTAGAAGAAACAAAAGGTGCTCTTCCATTATGGTTAGCTCCAGTTCAAGCAAACATAATTCCTGTTAATATGGAATATCATCTAGAATACAGTAAGAAAATACTAGATATATTAGAAAAAGAAAATATTAGAGTTAAACTAGACGATAGAGATGAAAAACTAAACTACAAAATGAGAGAAAGCGTTATTTCAAAAGTTCCATATACACTAATACTAGGAGACAAAGAAAGAGATGCTGAAACTATAAGTTATCGTCTTCGTGGTTCTAATGAAACACATACATTAAAAATAGATGAATTCATAGAAAAACTTAATAATGAAATTAAAAATAAAGAGTAGAAATACTCTTTTTATTATGCTATCATACATTTCAAGGAAAGAAATATGAGAAAAATAGAATTTAAAGAATTAATAGAAATTTTTATTACATGGACCATACCATCAATAGGTGTAGAAAAAGAAATACCAAGAATAAACTTTATTTTTAATAGTGAAGGTATAGAACTAATAAATAGTGTCAGTAAAAACCCATTTATATTAAAAAACTCCTGGACTCCATCTATAGCAAAAGAAGATATAGAAAAACTAAAAAATTTAAATAAATCAAACTATCCAAATATTGAAATAGATAATCCAATAGAATTCTTTAAATTACTTACTGATATAGTAAACTCTCAAATAAAACTATACACGTCTCATAATATACACGTTAGTGAAAGAAATGTATGTATAAACGTACTACTAAGAATATGGCTTAGAATGGATAAAAAAGATTTTAAAGATATAAATAGTTTTCTAAAGAAAGAACTAGACTTTCTAAATGATAACACATTAGACAAATACAATAATAGAGAAATAGATACCTACGAAGGATACAAAGTAACATCATTAATTAATGCAAATAAAACATGGGATGAAACAAGTAAAAGTATTTATTTCATACTAGGTGATAAAGATTCATCGCACACAGTATCACACATAAACTATGCTATTAGAGAAGAAGATAATGAAAAAGTATGTTACATATATGCAGTACAATCTGATTTAGTAAAAACAATTAATAAAAAAATAGAAAGAAAACTCTATAAACTTAATAAAGGAGTAAAGATACAAGATGTTCATCCAAATCAATTATTCCCTTTAATAGAACTAATAAATCTCTTAAAATTAGAAGGCATAACTACTGTAAAAGTACCAACTAACCAAGAATTAAATTATGAATATCACGAAATATTAAGTAGAAGAGAAGAGGAAAGATTCCAACTAAGATGGCCAAAATCACTTATAAATAAAATACTATTAAGTAACTCTCAAGAAACAGAATATCAAAGAAAACTATATTTACTAGATAAAACATTCTATGAACACACAGTAGGTAAATCTTCAAAAATAAGAGAACTTAAAACTACTAAGTTATTTGCACTACTAAAAAGATTATCTTTTCACATACCAAATTTTCAATTATCAGGAACAGATAAAACTAATAATGAAATATTAATATATAATTTATCAAAATAAACCATTTTTAAGACCTATAAGAAACAAAAAATAAAAAGACAACTAACTAATCATAAAACATTAAAAACCTCTTAAACAACTTTTATTTGACTTTTTTCAAAAAATATGCTATAATCTATATACAAATCATTAAGGGGGGTTTTGATGATTATGAAAGGTAGATTTATTTTAGATTATTTAGATGAGAACAATTTCAAAAAACTAGAAAGAAGTTTAAAGAAATACAACATGGTTGCTTATAAGAAATTAATGTTTGATTTTTATCCTAAATTAAGAAGTGGTGAATTCGTTGGAGAATTAGTTTCAATTAATAAACATGAACAAACTGAAACTTATGATTTAAGATTACCAACTGACTCATTATTCGTAAAAGTATATGGTGAAGTTAAATTAAACTATACTGTATATAAAAATAATAATATTGTTATGTTAAACAATTTAGAACCAAAAGATATATTATTAGATGGTCATAAATCAGAATTAACAGCTTATAAAGGTATAATGATTTCTAAAGCAAACGCACAAAAAGAAATGTTCAAAATCGATTTATTATGTAGATTAGAAGGAAGAGAGTAGTCCTTCTTTTTTATTTATTAAAAAAGAAATAGCTATTTGCTAGCTATTTCTTTATATTTGTTTTCAAGTACATAAATATCTTTACTACTCATAAATAGAAGTACTGCATTAGTATCTTTATATGGAAGTAATTTATCCACTTCTTCAAGTGATATATATTCACCATTCTTAAGATCTTTAATTATATCCATACAAGACACACCATCGTATCCAAGTTCTTTTCTATCTTCTCCTATATCAAGTACAAATGCTTTATCAGCAAGATTTAATGCATCAGCAAACTCTTTATGGAAGTATTGAACTCTTGATCTAGTATGAGCTTTAAATAGAGCAACTATCTCTCTATCAGGATATTTCTTACGTGCTGCTTCTATTGTAACTTTAACTTCAGTTGGGTGATGAGCATAGTCATCTATTAATATATTATTTCTAAACTTTTCTTCAATAAATCTTCTTTTTGCATGTTCAATTATGCTTACTTGCTTTCTAACTACATCTTTAGGAAGATTTTCAAGATAACATACAGTAATTACACCAAGAACATTTAATAATAAATGATCTCCAACAAAAGGGAAGATATATGTATCATATAATTTACCTTTAATGTAAACATCTGCTTTAGTAGTTTCTTCATCATGAGTAATATTTTTTACAACTACATCATTATTTTCGTCAAATCCATAATAATATACAGGTTTATCAGTTTTTACTTTTCTATTATTAA
>SFTR01000060.1 GCA_004560915.1 bacterium
ATAACCTATAACAGCTGGTAAAACACCAAAACATACTAAATCAGATAAACTATCTAATTGAATACCATAATGTCTTTCTTCAATAGTTCTTTTTTTCTTTGTTCTAGCAACCTTTCCATCAAACATATCACAAAGACCTGAAAACATTAAACACATAACTGCCCAAAATGTATTTCCTGTAATTGCTAAAAATATACCAACCATACCTGAAGAAAAACCTAAGTATGTTAATATAACTGTATAATCGTAAAACCCTATCATATAACACCTCTATTACCATTATACAAACATTTCACATAAAAATCAAACTTTGAACAAACATTTACATAAAGAAAAAGATAACTTTCGTTATCTTAATGAACATCTATATTATCATTAGTAATCATCTTAGTTACTAATCTTCCGCCGCCTTCATCTCCATATACATCATATACACCCATTACTCTCCACATAGTTCCACCATATTTTAAGTAATTATTTGTTTCATCTCCAGCTATTATACAAGCATTTACTCTATCACCTGAATCAGTACTTGCGATATATAATCCATCAGTTTGTTCTAATTTACCATTCTTTTTAACTAATTTAGCAAGTTTAATCGGTTTTCCATTTTCATAAATACATCCACAATAATCAGTGTCTCCAGTTCCATATTTACCAACGAACATACCAGTCATAAATCTCTTGCATACTTGTTCTACTAAAGTACCATTTGTTATAGTAGTTGTTTGTCCTTCAAATGTAGCACTAACACCAGCAGCTTCTTTCTTAATAATTACATAGTTATCATTCATAGATTTTTTATTAACAGGATCAACTACACAACCTTTATCACTCTTATATTCTTCACTAGTTACATCTTGACATATTGAATCACTAGCATCTTTATCAGTTGACATAAATCCTGCATTAATAAGTTCATAAACATATACTTTTACTTCACTTCTACCGTTAAATATATCAGGATTATTAGTTCCATATAACTCAGCAGCACCAATAATTTGTTCTACTTTAGTCTTATAAACTCTTTGATTAATCTTTTTATTTATAGAAATAATACTTGGTATAGCTATTACAACAATTATAGCTATCAAAGCAATCACAACTAGCAACTCTGTTAAAGTGAAACCTTTTTTATTCATATTAAAAACCTCTATTCTATATATACATTATAATAGAATAAAGGTTTCTTTTCAACTATTTTTCAAAATAATTTTCTATAATTTCATAAACTCTTTCTTTACCTATTTTAGTTACACTTGAGAAATTTATTATCTCATCTCCTAGCGCAGGATTTAATGTATTTTTAATTAAATCATCTTGTTTTGCTCTAAGTGATCTATTTACTTTATCATATTTAGTAGCAACTATTGTAACAGGCAAATTATAGTATTTTAAGAATTTATACATAAGTACATCATCTTCAGTTGGTTTATGTCTATAATCTACAAGTAAGAATACATGCTTTAAGTATGGTCTTTGTTTTAAGTATTCTTCTATCATTACTCCAAATTTTTCAATTTGTTTTTTACTAGTAGCTGCATATCCATATCCTGGTACATCTACTATATAGAATTCATCATTTACTTTATAAAAGTTTAATGTAGTAGTTTTACCAGGTTTAGAACTTGTTCTTGCTAAGTTTTTTCTATTTATTATAGTATTTATAAAACTACTCTTACCAACATTACTTCTTCCTAAACATAGAAACTCATTTTTCTTATCTTCAGGATATTGACTTATTCTAACAGCAATAATTGGCTCATCTACTTTAGTAACTTCCATATTATTTCTTCTCACTTTCCATATATTCCTTACAAGCCTTTGATAAATCTTTCATTAAAGCATCAACGACTTCTTTAGAATCTGTTCTAACACCACTTGCAAATTTATGTCCACCACCATTATATTTAGCAGCAATTTCATTTATTACTGGACCTCTACTTCTAATATTAACTCTATACATATTATTTTTAGCATCATGTGATGAAAACGCCCAAACAACCACTTCATTAATATTATTAAAATCATTAATCATATTAGATGCAGCTGATATATCAGAGTTTAATGATTGTATAACATCATCCTCAAGTTCTATAGAACCAAAACCATATTTATCAACTTTCATAGTAGATGCTATATACCCCATTAGTCTTACTTCACTAAGTGGTTTAGCATACACAAATCTATATAGTTTTTCTATATCTAATTTATATTTCTTAATGATTTCAGCAACTGACTCAAAAGTCTTATAATTTACACTAAATAAGAATCTATTTGAATCACTTACTATACCAATATATATTTTTCCAGCAATACTTTCATTCATTTTAAGTTTAGTATTATTTATAAGTTCTAAGACAAGTTCTGATGCACTACTTGCATCTTCTCTAATTAATTCTATATCACTATATTTATCTACTAATGGATGATGATCTATCTTAATAATATGTTTAAATGATAAGAAATTATCTATATCAACACGTCTATTATCAGGAGTATCAACTACTATTAATAAAGCATTTTCATAATCATAATTACTTACTTTATCTACTTTACCAAAATACTTAAATCTTGATACTGTAGTTCCAACAGCATACACTTCCTTATTTGGAAATGTAAGTAATATAGAGTCTTTTAAAGCCATCTGACTACCAAAAGCATCAGGATCTGGCCCAATATGTCTAGCAATATAAATCTTCTTAAACTTCTTTATTTCATTATATATTGATTTATAAATATTATTCATTAATTACTTCTTTCTATTTAACTAGATTATAAGTATCTTTTATAATCATAATTTCTTCATTAGTTGGAAGAACTCTTACTACAACACTAGAGTCATCAGTAGAAATAATACCTTCTACCTCATCCTTGAAACTAGCAATCTTAGTATTCTTTTCATCATCAATCTTAATTCCTAAAGCACTAAGTCTTCCTAAAATAGCTTTACGTGCTTCAATACCATTTTCACCAACACCAGCAGTGAATACAATTGAATCTACTTTTCCATCTAATTTAATATAATATTCAGCAATGTATTTAGCAATACGATCATTATACATATCAAGTGCTAATATAGCATTTTCTTCACCCTTAGCTGCAGCATCTTCAACATCTCTACAATCACTAAATCCACTAATACCAAGAAGTCCACTCTTCTTATTTAAATCATTAGTAATTTGTTCGATATCTTCTCCAGATTCTTTAGCTACATATTCTATAATTGAAGGGTCAATAGCTCCACTACGAGTACCCATCATTAATCCATCAAGTGGACTAATACCCATAGTAGTATCATAACACTTACCTTCTTTAATAACACTAATAGAAGCCCCACTACCAATATGACAAATAATTAGATTAACATCATCTTTACCTAATTTTTCCTTCATTTTTAATGTAATATATTTATGACTAGTTCCATGGAAACCATATTTACGTACACCATATTTAGTATACCATTCCATAGGCACTGGATACATATAGTTTACTTTAGGCATAGTTTGATGGAATGCAGTATCATATACAGCAACCATAGGTACACCTGGAAGAGCCTTTTGCATAGCTTCAATACCAGCTAAATTTCCTGGATGATGAAGAGGACCTAACTTAGTTAAAGACTTAATATCTTCAATAACTTCATCATTAATTAAAACTGAATCACAATATTTTTCACCACCATGTAAAACTCTATGTCCTACTCCTTTAATTTCATCTAAACTTTCTACAGCTTTATATTTTAATAATTCTTCAATTAAAGCATTAGCTGCTTCAGTATGATTCTTTAAATACTTAGTTTCTTTATACTTTTTACCATTTACTTTAGTAGTCCAAAAACTATCTTTAAGACCAATCTTTTCAAAATAACCGCTAATAAGTAACTTCTCTTCAGGCATTTCAACTAATTGAAATTTTAAAGAAGAACTACCAGCATTAACACATAATATTTTCATCTAATGTTTCCTTCTTTCTTTTCTTTTATATTATAACAAAGAATAAAAGAAAAGTGAAACATTAATTCCACTTTAAACTTTATTTTTAATTATTTTCTTATCATTATATTTCTCTAATCTATCAAATTGATATTTATAGTCACACTCATATTCTTGATTTCTACTATTCATTATTTTCATTTTATATAATAGTTTATTTTTTTTACTATAATAGTTATTTAGTATCATACTTTCCTCCACTACATAGTATGTGAAATTTACAAAAAATAATACTTATGATATAATATTTTCGAAAGAAAGGGATTAATATGAAGGGTAAAGAATCTTCTAAAAAAATTGTTATAAGAGGAGTTATAGTAGTAGTTTCAGCAATTATATTATTGATTGCTATAGACTTATTGAATGTATTAGCATTTAATGGAAAACCTATGTTTTTAATAAGTGAAAATGATACTAAACAAAGTTCTATACTTTATGATATTTATGATTGTAATGGTAAAAGAGTTTATAAATTTAAAGGAACTAAATTTAATTGTCCAGTAGAAGAAAATAAAAAAGTTATTACTATTACTGATAAAAGCGAAGGACAATATTGTGCTGATGCAATAGAATATTATTATAAAGATTATTATTTTACTTGTATTAAGAGTCAATATGTTATAGTAACTGTTAATGGTAAAGAATATACTATTAAAGAAGCATTAAATAATGGTATTGTTACTATGGATGAGTTAATAGAAATAGGATTTAAACCACTTAAAAAGAGTGTTACTGATGATCCAAGTGATGAACCAACAACACCTACTGAACCAACTAAACCAGAAAATCCAACTACTCCAAGTGAACCAACTAAACCCGGAGAACCAACAACACCAAGTGAGCCTGCAAAACCAGTAACTCCAACAACACCAGAAAAACCATCAGATAACACAAATAAAAAGAAAATAACTATTACTGATACAAGTGCTGGTAAGAATTGTGCTCAAGCTATTGAATACTACTATAAAAGATATTACTTCAATTGTATTAAGAGTCAATATGTTATAGTAACTGTTAATGGTAAAAAATATAATATAAAAGAAGCTTTAAATAATGGAATTGTTACAATGGATGAATTAATTGAAGCTGGGTTCAAACCTCAAACAGATGCTGTTGATAGATAGACACTAAAAAACCTGGAATTTTCCAGGCTTTATTTTGCTATAAATATTCACTTTTTACTTCTTTTAAATCCACTACTTCTATAGTATCAACTGCTTCTTTTAGTAATGGTTCAAAATCTATCTTAGCTTCTTCTTCATAAATAAATTTTAGATTTGGATTTATTACTGGATGTTTAGGAACAAACACAGTACAGCAGTCTTCATATGGAAGTATAGATGTTTCATAAGTATCTATTTTCTTAGATATTTCAATTATATCTAATTTATCAAAAGAACATAAAGGTCTTAAGATTGGATAATTAGTAACATCATTAACAGCTACCATACTAGATAATGTTTGACTTGCTACTTGTCCTACACTCTCACCATTTATTATAGCTAAACATTTATTCTTTTTAGCTACTCTTTCAGCTATTCTATACATCATTCTTCTCATAATAGTTATTAAATATGTAGTATCAAGATTTTTATATATAGTTTCTTGTATTTTAGTAAAATTTACTACCATTAATTTACCATGAGAATTATATTTTTCTAGTTTTCTAGCGAGGTCAATTACTTTATTACGAGCTTCTATACTAGTATGAGGTCTACTTTCAAAGTATAAGTAATAAAGTTCTACTCCTCTTTTAATAGTCATATATCCAGCAACTGGAGAATCTATTCCACCACTTAACATCAAAAGTCCACGACCAAGAGTACTAACAGGATATCCTCCAAGACCTTTTATACCACTAGTATAATAATAAACTGCATTACTTCTTATTTCTATATTTAAGTAAACATCAGGATTATGAACATCTACACTACAATCAATATTCTTAAGAATATGTCCACCTACTATATTATTCATATCCATTGATTTAATTGGAAACTTCTTATCACTTCTATTAGTTACTACTTTAAAAGTTTTAAATTCTTCATTTTTCATTACTTCTAAAGAACACTTAAGTATATCTTCTTCACTAACTATTTCACTCATATAAGCAACTACTATTTCATGAATACCAAATATATTTTTAAGAATATTAACTATTCCATCTATATCTTCAGGATTAGGAATAATAAACATTCTATAGTAATCATCTTGTATTTCAAAACTATAATCACTTATCTTATCAAATATATTATTTTTAAGTTTATTTATAAAGAAATTTCTATTATCTTTTTTAGTAGTTAATTCACCATATTTTATTAATATTACTTTTTTCATTTTAACAATAACTCATTCCATACTTTATCAAATACCTCTAAGAATTTATGTACTTCTTCCATAGTAGTCAAATGACTTAAACTTACTCTTATTGATGTAGTACTTACATCTTTATTTCCATTTGATAATGCCTTTAATACAGTACTTTCTTCTAAACTAGAACAAGCAGTAGTAGTAGAAACATATACTTCATATCTTTCAAGAGCATGTACAAATGTTTCAGATTTAATTTTAAGTAAACTAAAGTTAACTATTTGTGGTACACATAAATCATTAGAATTTATTTGAATTGGATACTTAGAAAGTCCTTTCAATAATTCTGATTTTAATTTTTCACATTTCTTTATATTTGATTCTAATTTATCATTAATAAGTCTCATGCCTTTAG
>SFTR01000061.1 GCA_004560915.1 bacterium
TTTCGTTATATTGTACAATTTTTTCTACAGCAATCTTATTTAATTTACCAGGATCTGCTTCTAGTCCATCCATTGTATAAAGGACTTGACTATTAACAACGTCTCCAGCATTGCCTATAATTAACACTTTAAATTCTATTGAAACTTCTTGACCAGGTACTATTGTAAAAGTATATCCATTATCACTAAATAAATCTTGAATTGCTTTTTTAGCTTCAGCTAAGCTTAAATTTCTATTACCAAACTTAACAGTTGAAGTTTCAGGTAACATCTTTATTATTTTATTTACTTGACTTACCATAGCTATTTCACGTGTATTAACAACTGAATCTCTCAAACCATTATTCTTAAGTTTTAAACTATATGTAATAGTATCTCCATATTGAGCAATACCATCAGCAACTATCTTACCATCACGTTCAATAACTGTATCAAAATACTCAATTTCAACATAGAAGTTAGGCTTAACAAATACCCAAGGATCCACATAACTACCTTGACCGCTAACTTCAGTTTGATGAACAATATATTCCGTTGGTCTAACACCAGCAACACTCACATTTTTATCAAATAAACTAAACTTACCATTTTCTACTGCATAATATTTAGAATCTTTAGAAGTCAAAGTCCAATAACTTCTAGAAGTCTTTAAATAAGATTGATTCTTATTAATAGAAATATTATATTCACTTTGATTAATAAGTCCTCCATAATCAAAACCACTTACAGTACTAAAATTTTTACCATCATATCCATATTTCTTCTTAGTATTTAAATCAATATACCACCTATAATTCTTAAAATCAGTTATATAAGTATTTGCTCCCCACTTAGCATCATCATATACTACTTTTACTGCAGCATTAACAAGAAATGGAATAAATAAAGTTAAAAATAAAAATGCTTTTAAAAAACGTTTCACACTATCACCTACACTCACTCTATTATAAATTAATTATAACATAATTTATTATCATTGCAATAAAAAAGAGGTTACCCTCTTTTAAAAAATTACCATCCTGTGCAAGTACCAAATATTATAGCTAAAAGGATGAATAAAATTAAAATTATAAAGAATATATTAGATTGATTATTGCAGCAACCCATTATGTTCACACCTCCTTATACTAAATAAAAGCACCTAATATGATTACTAATAGAATAAATAATACTAAAGCAAATGCTGCCCCTGAAATACCATTTCCTCTACCACATCCACATCCGCATCCTGTATTCATAAAACATTCCTCCTTTTTTATCTTTACACTCTTATAGTATGTTATTTCCTAGTTTTTGTGTATGATAATTACTTGTATTTTAGTATAGTTTTTGCTATCATAATAAGAGTTAGGAGGATAATGAGAAAAATATGAAGAAAAAAGTATTTTTAGTTCTTGCATGTGTATTCCTACTTGCTGGTTGTAATGGTGTAAAACTAACAAATGGTGAAAATGCAGTTGTAACATTTAATGAAGGAGGAATTAGTTCAGAAGAACTTTATAAAAGTTTAAAAAAATCTTATGGAGCAGAAAAACTTATGAATTTAATAGATACTAAACTATTAGGTGAAAAGTATAAAACTGATGCTTCTGAGAAAGCATATGTAAATCAAGCAGTTAAAACTGCTAAAGAATCTGCTAAAAAATTAAATGCTGATTTTGATTTATATTTACAATATTATTATGGACTTTCTAGTGAATCTGAATTTAGAGATTATCTATCATTAAGTTATAAGAGAAATTTATGGGTTCAAGATTATGCTGAAGAAGAAGTAACTGAAAAACAAATTCAACAATATTATGATGAAGAAGTTGTTGGAGATATTGAAGCAAGTCATATTCTTATTACAGTAAATACTAAAGAAAATGCTACTGAAGAAGAAAAGAAAGAAGCAGAACAAAAAGCATATGATAAAGCTAAAGAAGTTATTGAAAAACTTAAAAAAGGAGAAGATTTCTCAAAATTAGCTAAAGAATATTCTAAAGATTCAACTACTGCTGATAAAGGTGGTTCTCTTGGTAAAATAAATACTGGAGATTATGCTGATGAAGTATTTGAAGCATTAAAGAATCTAAAAGATGGTAGTTACTCTACTTCACCAGTTAAATCAAGTTATGGATATCACATCGTATATAGAACTAGCCAAGATGAAAAAGCTAAACTTGATGATGACTTAACAAAAAAAATTAGAACAACTATCGGAAAAGAAAAAGCTAATGAATCTGGTTACTCAGTAAAAGCATTAAAAGCACTTAGAGAAAAAAATGGTATGAAATTTGAAGATGCAGAACTTGAAAAAGCATTCGAGAAATTAGTTTTACGACAAGAAAATCAAGCTAAAGCATCAAAAAGTTCAAATTAATAGTATAAAGGCATTGTTAAATCAATGCTTTTTTATTGAAATAATAAATATAAAATGTATAATGTTTTGTAGGAGTACACTTATGAAAAAGAAAATAATTATTATAGTTTCAATTATATTATCAATTACAATATTAAGTATCATTTTTAATTACTTATTTGTAGTCAAAATAAATCAAGAAGATATAACACTAAATATAAATGATAAATATGACTTTAAAAATATAAAAGGAACAATAAGAGGTAAAAAAATAAACTTAGAAATAAATGAAAATGTTAATTTAAATGAGCTTGGAGATTACGAAGTAACATATAAATCCCATGAGAGAATAGCTATTAATAAAGAGAAAGTTATTAAAGTACATATAATTGATAAAGAAGGTCCAGTAATAACTTTAAATAATGAAGAAACAAAAATAATAAATTACAAAGAAGAATATAAAGAAGATGGATATAAAGCAACAGATAATGTAGATGGAGATTTAACTAATAAAGTTGAAGTAATTAATAATATAGATAATACTAAACTTGGTAAATACAAAGTAACTTATAAAGTTAAAGATTCATCTAATAATGAAACAATAATAGAAAGAAATGTTGAAGTAAAAGATACTGAAGCACCAGCAATAAAACTAAATAGAAATATTAATAGTTATTTAATACTTAATAATAATATAAACATAAATGATTTTAAAGCAATTGATAACTATGATGGCAATATAACTGATAAAGTTGAAGTTACTGGCAACGTAGATAATAAAAAAATTGGTATTTATAAAGTAACTTATAAAGTTAAAGATACATCTAATAATGAAACAATACTTGAAACAACAATAAACGTACAAAAAAAGAATACTAAAGGTATTCCAGTATTAATGTATCATTGGTTTTACGATGACACTAAAAATGAAGATATTACTTCTAAACCAAATAATCATAATTATATATCTAAAACTAATTTTGAAAGTCAAATTAAATATTTAGTAGATAATAACTACTACTTCCCTACTTGGAAAGAATTAAATGATTATATCGATAAGAAAATTGATTTACCAGAAAAAAGTGTAATATTAACAGATGATGATGGAGTTGCATCTTTCTATGAAATTGCTTACCCTATCACTCTTAAATACAAAGTACCTATAACATCATTTGTTATAACAAATAAAATAAAATGGAAAGAATACATAAATAAAGACTTACTAGATATGCAGTCACATACTGATTCATTACATGTAAGAAGTTGTACTAAAACTAAATGGGATGGCGCAGCTATGTGTAAAACATACAAAGAAATCAAAAGTGACTTACAAGTAACAAAAGATAAACTTAAAAATGATCCTAAAATATTTGCTTATCCTTTTGGTCATTATAGTGATGATTTCATAAAAGCATTAAAAGATACCAACTTTGGTTTAGCATTCACAATTAATTCAGGAAGAGTTAAAAAAGGCGCAAATAAATACAAGCTTCCAAGAGTTAGAATAAGTAGACAAACTACTTTAAAACAATATGCAAATTACATAAAATAAAACATCAAGTGATGTTTTATTTTTTATAGAGTTTTATATAACTATTAAACACATTATTTGTTCCATCAACCATTGTATCCAATCCAAAATATTTAAGTTTTTCTTCATCGTTACTGCAACCATACATTTCAAAAAATTTATTAATTTCTCTATCAAATTGTTTTTTATCATTTCTATATAAATTAACAAAATACATAGCAAGTACATTAGAAAGAACTAACTTTACAGCATACGTATCCGCAACCATTGAACTAAACAAATATAGTTTTCCATCTCTAAGAGTCATATTCTCAAATAATAATATTATAGAATGTAAATACTCAGTTATTGCTAAAAAAGAATCAAGTTTAGAATATTCAGCTTTAAAAGCACTTTTAGAATACCTAGTATCCTTTAAATAATCAAAGAATATCATTTCTAAAAATATAGAATATGCTTCGGAAAATAAAGAACCATTTCTAATCATAAAATCATAAATATTATTAGAACCTTGATATAAAAAAGAATGTCCAATCTCATGAGGCACAATTGAAGATGTACTAATTTTATTATTAAATCTTGAAAATACAAAAGATTCATCACTAGTTATTAAATGAACATTAAGTCCAAGAGAACCAGAAGAAAGATTATATTTTTTAGGATTAGTTTCAATTCTTTTACTACTTTTTAATGACTCATATATATCTAATAATCTTGAATCATATTTTTTAAAAAAGTCCATTAGTAGTTTATCATATTCAATATCAGTAATACGTCTATCTAAAGTAATTCTCCAAGGAAGTTTAACACCACTAGAATATCCATATAATGATTTATATATTTCTACTGCATTCTTACTAAAGAAATTCATAAGTATTCTATTTGATTCATTCATAAGTCTAGGAAACAACAAATTAATATTATTAATTTCATAATTAGTTCCTTCAGTATAATTAAGCATTAATTTTAAAAGTCTTATATCACGAGAAAGTTCTAACTTTTTAACTTCATTAGTAGTACTACTCATTAACTTTTCTAATCTTTTAACTCTACTATGTAAGTCATTATTATTAATACGCATAACTTCCTCCTTAGTGATGCATATTATAACAAAAAAGTAACACTATTAAAAGTGCTACTTAAAATTGCTATTTATTTCATCATAACTATAACCTTTTCTAAGTAAAGATGAAATTATTTTATTTTTATCTCCTTTAAATTTTCTATCAGCTTTTAGAAAATCTTTATTTAAAGCATCACTAGAATATTCTATATTAGAAAGTAATTCATCTATCATATATTTATCATACCCTATATTATATAAATCATTCTTCATTTTAGTTATAAACATATAATAACTCTTACTCTTCATAATAGATTTCTTTTTATTTATTAGTTTCTCTAGTTTACTTTTCCATACTTCTTCATCAATATGAGATAAATATTCATCTACTATATCTTCATCTATTTCTAAATCTATTAATTGTTTACGTATCTTAAAAGGTCCATCACTACTAAGAAGTATTTTATCATTAATATATGCTTCTGTATATCTCTTATCATCAAGCAAATTTAATTTATCAAGTTTTTCTAATGCATAATCTATACACTTATTATTAAACTCTTTTCTCTTTAAATATTCTACTATTTCTTTTCTATTTCTAAGTTTAACTTCTATATAATTAAGAGCCATATTATAAGCATCATAATAACTATTCTCATCTATTAATTTATCCATTTCTTCTAAACTTATATCTTTCTTTAATAATAAATCATATTTTAAAATGATATCTTCATAAAGCGTTAGTTCCGTGGTATCTAAAAATATCTTATATTTATTTTTACCCACTTTCTTAAATTTATTAATATGCATTTATATCACCAAAAATATCATATCATAAAAAAATAGTTTCGTATAGAAACTATTTATATATTTATTAGTCATTACTATAGTTAGTGAAATATCTTTGAATAAGTATTACTGGAGTACCTTTATCTCCACTTCCACTTGTCAAATCACATAAACTACCTAATAAATCTGTATAACGTCTTGGTGTAGTACCTTGTGTAGCCATTGAACCTTTAAGTTTAGAATCTTTAGTTCTAATTTCTTCTATCATTGCCTTCGTTAGTTCTTCACCCTTTAAATCTTTAAATTTATTCTCACTAAAATATTTAAGTTTTATTTCATTTGGACTTCCCTCTAATCCACTAGTATAAGCAGGACTAACTACTGGGTCTGCTAGTTCCCAAATCTTACCTACTGGATCTCTAAATGCTCCATCTCCATAAACCATAACTTCTACAGTTTTACCAGTTTTTTCTTTTATTAATTCTTGAACTCTATTTACAAGTATATCTCCAGTTCTTGGAAATAACTTAACTCTTTCTTCAGTAGAACGATTACTACCTAATAGCCCATATGGAGAATATCCGCTTGAATCAACACTTTGATTCAATATATCACTTAATGTAAGTACACGTGCTTCATTATCATTCTTAAGAATTCTTGCTTTAGTTTCAATTCTAGTATGTATATCACATGCTATAACATCTTTAGTATATTTTAATATGTCTTCAGGTCTATTTGAAAATACCATTTCAAACTCACAACCTTCTTTTAATACTAAATCACGATATACTTCATACATATTAACACCAGTAAATAAGTGTTTAAAATGACCAAATTTTTCTTTATATTCATTTTCAGTTATTAAATCTGATGATGGATTTACATTATATTTAATTAAATCTTCTCTATATAGAATATCATTTCCTACTTCATCAGATGGATAACTTGATAATAATGTTATTTTCTTAGTACTA
>SFTR01000062.1 GCA_004560915.1 bacterium
TTAATTCAAGAAGGAAATATAGGTCTTATGAAAGCAGTTGAAAAATTCGACTATACCAAAGGATATAAATTCAGTACTTATTCTACTTGGTGGATTCGTCAAGCAATGACAAGAGCAATAGCTGATAAATCAAGAGTTATAAGAATACCAGTACATTTACATGAAGAAGTCCAAAAGGTTAAAAGAGTTATAGAAAGATATGAAAAAGAATATGGAACTGAACCAACTTCACAAGATATAGCTGATGTATTAGATATGTCTAGAGAAAGAGTAGAAGAAATACAAAAAGTAATAGCAAGCAATCCAGTATCTTTATCTACTCCAGTAAAAGGAACCGGTTCTGAACCAGAAGATACAGAACTAGGAGATATGATAGAAGATCCAAATACAAGAGATCAAGATTATTCAGATAAATTATTCTACGAAGACTTTAAAAAAATAGTATTTAATGGTGGAATATTAACAGATCGTGAAGCACTAGTAATTGCATTAAGATTTGGTTTTGATGATGGAAGAGTATATACTCTAGAAGAAATAGGTCAACAACTTCATGTAACTCGTGAAAGAATTAGACAAATAGAAGCAAAAGCAATAAGAAAATTAAGACATAATAGAGGTGTTAAAGCATTCGATCCAAAGAGTCCAGAATCAGGTATGAAATTACAATTCGTTAAATCAAAAAACTGCTAAGAAAAGAAATAAAATATACCAGTTAATATTTTAAAATATAATTTTTTTAAAAGAATAAGTGAAAACGATAGAGGACTAAAATAGTTCTCTTTTATTATACAAACAATTGTATTTTATGACTTAATTTGTTAAAATATTTCTTATGGAAAGAGATAAGATTAAAAATTTTTGTATAATAGCTCATATAGATCATGGCAAGAGTACTCTAGCAGATAGAATACTTGATATTTGTCATGCAGTAACTGAAAGAGAAAAGAAAGATCAAATACTAGACTCTATGGATCTTGAAAGAGAAAGAGGAATCACTATTAAATTAAATGCAGTAGAACTTAAATATAAAGGTTATACTCTTCATTTAATAGATACTCCAGGACACGTAGACTTTAGTTATGAAGTGAGTAGAAGCCTAGCTGCTTGTGAAGGAGCAATTCTAGTAGTAGATGCAACTCAAGGAATAGAAGCTCAAACACTTGCTAACCTTTATCTAGCACTAGAAGCAGACTTAAAGATAATACCGGTTATTAATAAAATAGATTTACCAAACGCAAACCCTGAAAAAGTAAAAGATGAACTTGTTAAAACAATAGGTTTTGATAGAGATGAAATCATTTGTTGCTCAGGAAAAACAGGTGAAGGAGTAGATAAGTTATTAGATGCAGTAATTGAAAGAGTACCAAGTCCAAAGAGTGAAAGTAATAAACTAAGAGCATTAATATTTGATAGCTACTTTGATCCATATAAAGGAGTAGTTATTCTTATTAGAATAATGGATGGTACTGTTAAAGTAGGAGACAAAATAAGATTTATAAATTCAAATGCCACTTATGAAGTACTAGAACTTGGTAAACATACACCACATGAAGTTAAAAAGAACAGTTTAAGTGCTGGAGAAGTAGGATTCTTAAGTGCATCTATTAAAAGTATTACTGAAGTTGAAGTTGGAGACACAATATGTTTAGATGGAGAAATTGTTGAAGCACTACCTGGTTATAAACCAATGAAACCAATGGTATTTTCAGGAATATATCCAATCGAATCATCAAAATATCCAGACTTAAAAGAAGCATTATTAAAATTAAAACTAAGTGATGCATCCCTTACATTTGAACCAGAAACATCAATCGCATTAGGTTTTGGCTTTAGATGTGGCTTCCTAGGACTTCTTCATATGGAGATCATTCAAGAAAGAATAGAAAGAGAATTTGGAATAGATATAATTGCAACAAGTCCATCAGTTATCTACGAAGTAATTCTAAATGATGGAAGTAGTGTGTCAATAGATTCACCATCTAAAATGCCAGACCCATCAAAAATATCAAAAGTATTAGAACCATTCGTAAGAGCAAATATTTACGTTCCAAGTGAATATGTAGGTCCAATAATGGAACTTTGCCAAGATAAAAGAGGAATCTATAAAAATATGTCATATTTAGATGAAACAAGAGTAAACATAACTTATGAATTACCCCTATCAGAAATAGTATACGATTTCTTTGATAAATTAAAAAGTTATACTAAAGGATATGCATCATTCGACTATGAATTCATAGGTAATAGAGAAAGCAAGCTAGTTAAAATGGATATACTTCTAAACGGAGACATAATTGATGCATTAAGCTTAATAGTTCATAAAGACTTTGCATATAAACGTGGTAAAATAATATGTGAAAACCTAAAAAAGATAATACCAAGACAAATGTTCCAAGTACCAATTCAAGCATGTATAGGAGCAAAAGTAATAGCTCGTGAAGACATCTCAGCTATGAAAAAGAACGTACTTGCTAAATGTTATGGAGGAGACGTATCAAGAAAAAGAAAACTTCTTGAAAAACAAAAAGAAGGTAAAAAAAGAATGAAACAAGTAGGTAGCGTATCAATACCTCAAGAAGCATTCTTAACAATACTTAGTACAGACGAAAGAGAA
This sequence comes from bacterium, assembly GCA_004560915.1. Next base: position 2,615 of record SFTR01000062.1, read on the forward strand.
TAATTATTGAAAGAAAGTAAGAGTATCATTATATGAAGAACTTCTATCTTCTGATACATTACTTTCTTTTATTTCATCTATTAAAACGTTTTCCTTCTTCTTAAATATGCTTTTTTCCCTAAGCAAATATGGCTTAACTTCCTTATAAACTGGAATAGTCTTCTTAATAACACCTAAAGCCTTATTAGCAGTACTTGCTATACTAGAAACATTGATATTCTTAAATATTGATAAAAGTTCACTATTCATATAATCACCTATAATATTATATTAATTTAATCAAAAAAAGTTAAAAAGGTGTTTTTATTTGAAAAATTATATGTTATAATCAATATATAATAGAATAAGAAGGAAAGATAAGTATGGCTAAAAAAGGTACAATTAAGAAGAAAAAAACCATTAAACAAGCTAAACCTAAAACAAATAAAAAGTCATCTTTTAATATAGCCGCTGTACCTAAATTTGTAGTAACAGAGATAATTGCTCTTATAAGAAGTGTAGGTGTAGGTATATTTGGTACGTTTGATATAATAATCTCTTTTATTGTGTCATTCTTTAGTTACCTAGTATGGGGCATTAAAAACATCATAGAAGGTATTTGGGAATATTTTTTTAAAAGAATATGGCTAGAAATATTTGCATTATCTACAGCTTTTTATGAAGGCACAAGATATACATTCTCAATAGTATTCTATGACTTTCCATTATTTATTTATAACAAATGTAGTAAAACAGTTTATGATATATATAATTACATAAAACGTAGAATAGAAATACTAAAAGATGTAGCTAAAAAAGAAAAGAAAGAAGAAGAAACAAAAACACTTAGTCAAAGAATAGAAGACTACATCAAAGAAAAATATGAAAATCTATCATTCGTAAAAGCAGCCCGTGAAAGAAAAGAAGCAAGTCTTATCATAATGACAGTAAATCCTAATGGAGACGATGCTGTTAGAACAGAAATAAAACAAACATATAGATATTTAGTCAAGAATAAAGAAGGAAAACTAGTAAAAGGTTACTTTGCAGCACTTTCTAAATTAGATGTTTATTCATACTTAATAGATGAAGGAATGACAGTTTATGAAATAGAAACAAACTGGGCAATTAACTTCTTCCACACTGAATCATCTAGTTTAAAGAGAAAAATGAAAAACAAAGACTTGGTATTCTGGCTAGCTCAATTATCTACTTATATAAAAGCAGGTATCCCACTTACAGATGCAGTTAAAGTCTTAGCAGAACAAGATAAACGTAAAAAATATAAATCAGTATATGATGCAGTTATTTATGAACTTACGATGGGTGAAACATTCTCAAAAGCATTAAATAAACAAGGAAATGTATTCCCAGCACTATTAATTAATATGATTAAGAGTGCAGAAATGATCGGTAATATAGAAGGAACACTAGATGAAATGAGTGCCTACTATCAAGAAGTAGAAGATACAAAAAGAGCTGTTGTTAGTGCACTTGCATATCCATGTATAGTATTAGTTTTTGCAATGGGAATTGTAATATTCATGCTTACATACATAGTTCCACAATTCGTAGATGTTTATGAATCAATGAATGCAGAACTTAACCAAGTAACAGTAATAACATTAAATATCTCAGCGTTCTTACAAAACGAATATATGACTATTATAGAAGTAGTTCTAGCAACAGTATTAATTTATACTTACTTATATAAGAAAGTTAAAGCATTTAGAGCAATGATGCAACATATATTTATGAAATTACCAGTAGTTGGTAACTTAATCATTTATAAAGAAATATCATTATTTGCTCGTACATTTGCAACACTAAATAAGAATAACGTACTATTAACAGATAGTATCGATATCTTAGGAAAAATAACTTCAAATGAAATATATAAAAGTATAATGTATAGAACAATAAATAACCTATTAAAAGGTGAAAAGATGAGTGAAACATTTAAAGATAACTGGGCAGTACCTCAAGTAGCATACTATATGATACTTACAGGTGAATCTACTGGTGAACTTGCAACAATGCTTGATAAAGTAGGTGACTACTATCAAAAGATGCAAAAGAACTCAGTTAATATGATTAAAACATTCATAGAACCAATAATGATCATATTCTTAGCAGTTATTGTAGGTTTCATACTTATCGCAATAGTAGTACCAATGTTCGGTATGTATTCAACATTAAGTTAGGGGAGTTTTAAATATGCAAATTGAAATAATGATTTTAATGACAGTACTAGGCGCTGTAATGGGTAGCTTTTTAGGATGTATGGGATACAGAATTCCAAACAAAGTAAAAGCTACCTCACCTAGAAGTTTCTGCAACGATTGTGGTAAAACACTAAAATGGTATATGAATATTCCAATATTATCATATATATTCTTAAAAGGAAGATGTGCTTATTGTCATAAACCAATTAACTTTATATATCCATTCGTAGAAATGGTATGTGCATTACTATTCTTGTGTAATTACCTTATGTATGATTTCACATTTCATTTTTGGATCGCTACAATACTAACTTGTGCATTAATGGTAACAATAATAAGTGATTTCTTATATTATTATATTTCAGATAGAGTATTAGTAATATCAGGTATTTCTATTATTATAACATTATGTGTTTATTTAGAAATGAGTGAAGTATTTAAATATATAATATCTTCAGCATTATTATTTTTAATAATGTATGGACTTAAATTACTAGGAAATTATATGTTTAAAAAAGAATCTTTAGGAGATGGAGATATAAAACTAATGGCTATTATAGCTTTAGCTTTAGGAGTAATAAATAGTTTCGTAGCTTTATTTATAGGTTCAGTAATAGGACTTATATTCTCACTAATAATTAGTAAGAAAAATAAAGAAGGAATTATTCCATTTGGTCCATTCCTTCTAATAGGAGCACTTATGACATTATATTTTTCAAATATAATAACTCCACTCATAACAAAATATTTAATATTCTAAATTAAAAGATATTCGTTTGAATATCTTTTTTAGTTATGTACTAATACTTTAGTACCAGCACTTACATTTTCATAAATTGTTTTAGCAGCATCATGAGGCATATTAACGCATCCATGACTACCACCATTAAAATGTATGTCTCCACCAAACTCACTTCTCCAAGCAGCATCATGAAGACCTATACCACCATCAAAAGGCATCCAATAATATACATGACTATTATATCCAGGACCTTTTAAGTATGTATCATATGTTTTATATTTGATAGGGAAGTATCCTATACGAGTAGGAGTACTATCTTTACCAGTAACACATAACGTTGTTAATATTATATTTTTATCCTTATATAATTCTACAGTTTGATCACTTATATCAACTTCAACATACATATCTGGTAATACCTCTAATTTACTTGATTCTATATATCCATATTGAAGATCTTCTGTTTGAACATAATCATAATTACCATCAGTACTAAGTCTTAATACTTTTTGATATTTTTCAACACTACCAAGTTCTTGTTTATCATCATTTTCACTATCATAAAGAGTAGATGCTTCTTTTAAATAAGCGAAGTCATTAGTAGTCATAGTTTCATTAGTATTAATTTCTTCTTGTTTTGGTTCTTCTGGAACTATAACTTCTTCAGTCTTAGGTTCTTCAACATTTGGTTCTTCTTTTTTAGGTTCTTCAGTCTTAGGTTCATCTACTTTTTCTTCAGGCATAGTAACTTTATCATCATTTTTAGGTTCTTCATTTTTTACTTCTTCATCACTTTTATCATCAGTATCAGTGTCTATTATTGCTGGTTCATTAATATTATGAGTACAAGCACTAAGACCATAACCAACTCCTAAAGCAGAAGCAAGTACTAAAGCACCAGCAAGTAATTTACTACCTTTTTTAGCTTTAGAATGAGTATATTCTTCAACTTGTACTTTTTCTAATTTTTCATCAGTAATACCACTAGTAGGTTCATCATTAATAATTTTCTTTTCTATAC
>SFTR01000063.1 GCA_004560915.1 bacterium
TATTTAATATTATAAAGCAGTAAATCAATATAATTATATCTATCATCTAATTTGATCTTATATTCGTTATCAATAAAAGTGAATCCATTACCTAATTCTTTTAAAAATGTTGGAATGTCCTCAAGTATTAACTTTTGCAGTATTTTTTCAGATATAATTTCTTTTTTATTACTATTTCTAATATGAATAGGATTTTTAACAAAGTCTATTATTCTTATATCATCTCTACTTTTCAATTTATTTCTTGCATTAACTGGTATTCTTTCGTACTCATTAGATTTTATTTTATTTCTTAATTGTCTAACATCTAAATTATAGACTTCACATTGATTGACATAATATTCTATTTTATTTATATCATCAAATGATAACATTTCATACCAATGGCTCCATGTCAACTTTCCCGACAATGTCGGGACTTTTTCAATTATATTATAAAATTGTTTAATTTTATATAATAATGATGGTGTATATTTTTTACCAAATTTATTTGTTAATCTTTTAGAATAGGCCTTTATTACATTTTTTCCATACTTAGTATCTACATTTTTAAGTAGTTCTCCAACTTCTAAATATGTTTTTATTTTTTCCTTTGCTTTTGAATGATCTTTTACGTTTTGATATATTTCATGATTTAATATCTTGTTTTCTATTTGTTGATATGTTTTATCTATTTCTTCTATCATATCTACTCCTTTCTATGGCTCAAATGTTTCAATTAATGATTTGTTTTTATTTAATGTTATTTTTATTGTGCCTACTTCATCCGTTCTTAATATTTTAGAGTTTTTTAAAGTATCAAGTGTTTCAATATTTGGATGACCAAACTTATTATTTTTCCCAACTGAAATAATTGAATATTTAGGGATTATTTCGTCTATAAAAGATTCATCAGTACTTGTTTTGGAACCATGATGTCCTACTTTTAAAACGTCTATATTCTTTAGATTATATTTTTCTATTATAGATTTTTCTACTTCTTTGTCGGCATCCGCCATAAACAGAAATTTATAGTTATATATTTTGATTAGTAAAACTAAACTATCTTTATTTTCATTATTATAAATTGTATCATTTAGAGAATAAATTTCTATATTATCGATTTTTAGATATTTAGAATTTAAGGAATCAATATTTAGTTTCTTTTCTAAAGAGTTTTTTCTTCCATTATTCGTAAATTTATTTATCACTTTATAATTATTTGTGAGTTCTAAAGCATAGCCTGCATGATCAGCATCTCCATGTGTTATTAAAAGATAATCTATTTTTTTAAGACCTATACTTTTAAAGAATGGTATTACTGATGAAGTCATTAAATTAAACTCTTTATTTTTTTGTTTCCATTTATCAGTTTTATAGTTTAATTTACCACCTGTATCTATTAGAATACTTTTATTATTCTTAGTTACTATTAATGCTGAATCTCCTTGTGATACATCTATAAAATATACATATGTGTTTTTATCTAGTTTCAGTTTAAAATAAAGTATTACTATAAATATAAAAAGAATACACAATATTTTTTTATTTTTCTTTATAGAAAGTATTAATAAAATATAATAAATAATTATTTCTAGTATATTTAATTTTTGAAAGTATATAGTTATATTTAGAATATTACTACTATACTTTGATATTGTTTCCATAATCGATGTAAGAATAAATAATATATAAGAGAGTTTTGGTATTATAACTACGATTAAAGAGATTGGAAAAATTATATTAGTAACTAATGGAATAAATAATATGTTATTAATAAAGCCTATGATATTAACTTCGTAAGATAGATTTATTATAATTGGAAGACTTGATAAGAATGATAAAACACTTATTACTAAGATAGACTTGATATTTCCTTTTATAGTGACATTTTCATTTAATAAAAGTATAAAATAAGTAATAGTGAATGATAATATAAAACCAATATCATAAATATAAAATGGATTCTTAAAAATTAATATAGTAAAAGTTAAAATTAAAATATTTTTTGGTTTTATAAAAGCATAATAAATCTTATTGAGACTTGAAAGTATAAAGAAGATAGTTGCTCTTAAGATAGATGGTGTGAATGATGCAATAAATGAAAAGAATATTAAGAATATACTTGTAATAATAAAAGAAGTTTTTTCACTTAGTTTTAACATATTTAATATAAAAATAATAATACTTGAAAATAAAGATACATGTAGACCAGATAAAGCAAATAAATGAGTTACACCATTTATTTTGTAGTTGTTATAACTTTCGTTATCTATGTATGAAGATTTGCCTAATATAAAAGCATAGAGATAACTATTATATTTAGTATTCTCTATTCTTTTTAATATACAGTTTTTTACTTTGATAAGTATATTCTTGTTATCTTTTAGTTTCTTTATGAAATCTATTTTTAAAATATAATTTATTTTTTTATGATATAGATAATCTTTATAATTAAATGTGTTTGGTATAGTGTTATTAGCTGGAAGTTCTAGTTTTCCTTGTACTTCTATAATGTCACCTAAATTATAATTACTTTTAAAATTCTTTAAGTCTTTTTCTTTATCAAAGTAGTATATCCCTCTTAAATTATTAAATTCTAACGATAATTTATTTCCATCTATATTATAGTTATCTATCTTTAAAATATATTTATCTTCTATAGATAATTTTTGAGGGATATATAGCATATTATAGATAAATATATATAATATAGAGATTAGTAATAATAAATAATAAAGGGTATTAGATAGTAATATTTTCCTTAAATTTAGAGAAAAGTGTTTCACTTATACCTTTTACTTTCATAATATCTTTTATGTCTTTAAAGTTTCCATTTTTAATTCTATATTCAATAATTAGTTTTGCTTTTGATTCACCTATCCCAGTTAATGTCATTAGTTCTGTTATAGTTGCAGTGTTTATATTTACTTTTCCATTTGTATCTTTAGTTTCTTCTTTGTAACAGGCATCATTTTTTACTTCTTCGCATACGCATGGAGTTTCTACTACTATAGTTTCTTTTTTTCTTGCCTCTTCTATTTCTTCATTTGAATAGATGACTACTACATCTCCATCATGTAATAATTTAGATAGATTTATAAATCTAGTATTTGCATTTTTAACAAGTCCTCCTGCTGCTTCGATTGCATCAGTTACTCTGGAATTTTCTTTTATTTTGTATACTCCTGGTTTCTTAACGCTTCCTTTAATATCAACTACTATTTCGTTAGTATTTGTTTCTTCTTTTTCTTCTTCTTTATCTTCTTTTGCTAGCATATCTACTTTATCTTCGGGTTTACTTTCTGTTTTAATAATTTTAGTACTAATATAGATAAATGAACCAACATATAAAAATAATAATAGAGTTATAATTATTACTTTAAACATATTTTCTTTTATATAGTTACCTAGTGTTTCCATACTTATCTCCTTTCTTTATCCCTCTATTATTATAGTTAGCCATAAAAATATAAAACACTTCTTTTTCAATAAAAAAAAGACCTTTTAAAGGTCTTAATATTATTAAAGTTCTACTGGTTGATTTTTACGAGTTAATACGTAGTAACAGATTCCAAATGCAATCAATGTTACCATAAATAACATACCAACATTTTCTACTCCGGTACTTGGATTAAATAATAATTCAAAGTTTTGATTAGTAGCAGTTGTTTCTATTTTTCCACCAGTGATAACATTTTGTCCTAAAGCATTATTTGCATAATATACTCTTCCTCTATTTCCAGCAGGAACGAATTTTTTTGCTTCAGGTGCAGATGCTTCAATAGTTACATTAGCTATTTTTGATTTTTTATTAGCTAATACATAGAATTCATCTCCTGATGTTACTTCTGTAATAGTATCACCATTTTTATTAACTAATTTAACTCCATTTTTATCAGCATCTTTTACTGTCAAATACATTTTACCAGTTTCAATAAAGTCACCTTGTACTTTAAATGGTCCATATTTATATACTTCGTTTGTTTCCTCAAATATTTCTTTTTTAGATTTTGGTTTTGTAATTGATAGTTTTTCAGTAAAAGTACTCTTTCCATAACTTGCATAGAATGCAGCACCTTTATCTTGAATTAGATATGCATATAATTTATTTAATTCTTCAGAACCTTTTAAAGTGTTTCCTAAAGTATTACCATTCATATCTACGCCATCATTTACTTTCCATACAGCATATTGTATAGTTGAGTAAACATAATTTTCTGCGTATTTTTCAGCATTAGCATCAGTAATTGTATTATCTAATGCTTTTAATTCAGTTACTAATTTATCATAACTTGCTCCAGCAATAGTTAATGAATCTTTTAAACTTAATGATGGATAACTATGTTCAATCATCCATAATGCTCTATTGTAGTTTAATGTATTGTCCATAGCTGTTGTTGTATATAAGTCAAAGAATATATTGTTTTCATCTGCTTTTAATATTAATTTTAATTTGAATGTATCTCCAGTTTGATTTGCCGCTTTATTTAGATCTTCTGCAGTTATTATTTGTGGTTGTCCTTGACTACTTGCAAATACAATTCTTGTTATTTCTACTGTAACTGGATTTGATTCTGTTAATCCTGCAATAGCTTCTGTACTTGAATTATAACCAGGTGTAGTATATTGTACTGTGAATCCTGTTTTATAACTTCTTAATCCTTTAAATAGTGCATACATTTCTTTAGTACTATTAACTTGATTTAATAATGCAGCATCTACTAATTCATTTAGTACTTGATCATCTGTCATACTAGCTCTTTTGTCGAAGATGAAATACATACCATTTTCTGGATATTTAAGTCTTCCGTCTAAGCAATATGCTGAGAACCAATCTGATCCTACTCCTATTCCTGCTTTTCCAGCTTCTTCAGCTGATTCAATTTCATATTTATCTGTTAAAACAATTTTTCTCATTGAATCATATCCAGTTGTTTCTGTACTTCCATTTACAAATTTGATTTTTGAAAAATCAAATGGGCTTTGAACTGTTGCATACAATTTAGCTCCTGGATCAGGGATTTTACTTGGAACTCTTGCTGCATCATCAGTTGGTCTTACTACTGCATTTACTGAAAAGGTGAATAATATAAGTGCTATGAATGCAGTTAATGTTTTTAAAATATTTTTTTTCATACCTATCTCCTTCTATTTTTATAAGATTATTGTAGCATTTTTTATATAAAAGTTCAATATTTTTGAATATAAAAAAAAAGAAACATTTAATTAGAATTTTCTTTTTAAAGTTTCTCCTTTAGATTTAAATGTTTCTTTGTCTTCTTTTTCATAATTTAATATGCCTTCTAATAGTTTCTTGCCATCTTTTGGTACTAGGTCTCCTGCTTGTTCTCCCATATATAATAATGTATTTAATGCTTGCATACCTACCTCTCCCATTTGAAGCATGTTTGCTCTTATATATGCCATAGTTAGTAGTAGTTTTCTTGCATTACTTGGAGCTTCTATTGACTTTTGACTTAAGCCATACATTTTTCTTGCATAAGTTAGTATTTCTTGTGCGTTTACTACTTCATTAGCAGTTGATATTAGAAAGTCATCACTTGCTTCTTTGGCACGTCTTCTTTTATTTATAAATGCTACTTTATATTTTGCTTTTATTAATTCATTTCTAAATTCTTTACATATTTCATCTTTTGATAATGCATCTAATATTTCTACAAAATATGTACCTTTTTGTGATTCATATTCACTAAATATTCTTTTTCCCATTTCATCATCTGTTTTTCTTGTCATAACACTTGTTTCAAACAATTTATTTGCCATTCTCATTGGTATTATGTCATCTTCTTTAACATCATGAAATATTATATATGTTGGATCACTTAATTGTTTATCTGGTGGAAAAGTAGATGCTGTGCTTATCATATTATTAACATATAATCTTTCAATAATTTCATCATCATCTTCTACTAGTTTTTCTGTCTTCTCATAATATTGATCTTCTATTGCAGTATAGAATTCTATTAATTTCAATGTTTTTTCATATTCTAAAGAACTATCTTTTCCCATAGTTTCAAGTATAGTTAGCTTATGATATAATCTATATAATATAGAAGTTATATTTCTTAAACTATAGTATATTTCTTTTTCTTCTTCACTTGGCATACTATCCTCTCTTTTAGTTATGCTATATTATACTATAATTAAAAAGTTTGTCAATGTGACAAACTTAATTATTCAGATACTTCTTCTTTTTTAGTATCTTTTTTATTTTCTTTTTTTTCAATTTTTGGTAGTAATTCTTTTCTAGATAGATTTAGTTTACCTTTCCTATCGTATCCAGTTGCTTTTACTACTATTTCGTCTCCTACTTTAAGAATATCACTTGGATGATTTACTCTCTTATTATCAAGTTGTGAAACGTGTACTAGTCCTTCACATCCTGGCCATAATTCTACGAATGCACCGAAGTCTTCAATTTTAACAACTTTTGCTGTGTAAACTGCTCCGATTTCTACTTCTTTTACTATGTCTTCAATCATCTTGATTGCTTTATCTAGTACTTCTTTCTTCATATGATAACAAATTACATTTCCTTC
>SFTR01000064.1 GCA_004560915.1 bacterium
GAATGCAAATACTGAGATAGCTATTACTGCAAATGTTATACTCATCATTCCAGTCTTAGGATTAACAAGTGGTGAATTAGTAAATATAACTTTAACTGTAACATTGCTATTAGGCATAACAAACTTATTACCACTCACTTTAATAACATTTCCATCTTTATCAGTAACAATTATCTTATCAATTCTATACCCATCTCCAGCTTTAGCAGCAATTGTTATTTCATCTCCAGCTTTAGCATTATCTAAATTAACTTCTATTGTTCCTTCACCCTCAGTTTCTTTATTTATCATATAATTACTAGAATATTTAACAATATATGCTTGATCAATATAAGCTTCAGGATGAGCATAAGCTTCAGGATGAGCATCTGAAAATGATGAATCTTTTGTAGCTTTTCTTATCTTTGTCTCAATACCACCAACAATTATATAGTTATTATATTTATCAATATCAAACCCAATAAAAGCACTTTTTTTATTTGCTACTTTAGACCATGTTAAATTTAAATCTTTATCATATCTTATTATAAGAAGTTCGCCACTATTTGTATAAAAATTTAGTATATAATTATTAGATTTATCAATATATAATTTTATAAGTTCTGATAAATCTGATAGATTATAATATAAATCACTTAATTCCAAATCTTTTTTATCTTTATAATTACCATTTTTGTCATATGTTTCAAATGATAAATATACTTTTGATACATTCTCATTCCCATCGTTGTCTATTACATAATCATAATTAAGTGATAACATCACATACTCATTATTTTCATTTTCAGCAACAGACATTAAAACACTTATATGATTAGAAGGATTTTCTATCTTTTTATTGTAAAATATATTTCCATTATCATCATATTTTATTATATATTTATAATCTTTTTCAATTTTATTTCCATCTTTATCAAGTGAGAACTCAGCAAAACCACCAACACTTATAATATTATTATCGTTATCAACATAATCATAATATATATTAATTTTAGTATTACTATCATTTACTTGATTAAGTTGTTTAGACCATAAAACATTACCATTTTTATCTAACTTTATAATAATTTCATTAAAAGAGAAAATAATGTTTTCATTAGAAACAACATCTATTGATGATGACAAAATTAAACGTTTAGAATTATAACCTTTATCTAAAGTTATAACTTTTTCCCATAAAATAGTACCATTAGAATCATACCTTACCAATACTAATGGTCGAAGATTAGATACTTGATTCTTTTGATTATTTTCTTCATTATATAATCCTAATGCTAAAGCTCCCCCATCAGATGTTTCTCTAGTTTTAAAAAACAAATAAGCATTCTTATTAATTCTTTCCCATAATACATTACCATTAGAATCGTATTTAACAATAACTCCATCATAATAAGATGGATTTATTGTTATTTCCAAAATATTATCAACTACTTCATTTTTTGAGAAACTACTTTTTAAAAAAGATTCTTCAATATACTTAGTAATGCTTATTCTTTCATTTGATAAGGTGCCAACTGCATAGTGATTAGTTCCATCATAAGAATCAGTTGCATAATACATTTCATTTAAATCACTTTGTCCCCAGGTTTTTTTCCATAATAGTTCAGGCTCACTAGCGCTTACAAAACCTAAACATAAAAATAAACTAATTATTGTAATTAATATTTTCTTCATACTTCACCTATTTTATTATTCTACACATATTTTATAATAAATTTATTTTAAAGTAAATAAAAACTCCATAACGGAGTTTTATAAATTCATCTCTTTAGTTTTAAAATACTTGTATTGAAAGAATGCAAATGCTGAAATAGCTATTACTGCGAATGTTATACTTATCATTCCAGTCTTAGGATTAACAAGTGGTAAATTAATAAATATAACTTTAACTGTAACATCACTATTAGGTATAACCAACTTATTAACGATTATTTTAAATAATCCAGTTTTTTTCATCTCCTGCCTTAGCATTATCCAAATTTACATTTACTTCTCCCATTCCTTCGGTTTCTTTACTAATTAAATAATCAATACCATATTTAATAATATTTGCTTGATCTATATAAAAACTAGGTGCCCACGTTTGTAAACTTAATTCAGATTTTAATTGTTCTTCTTTTACAATTCCTCCAACATAAATATAATTGTTATGTTCATCAATATTCAAATCCAAATTTCATACTCTACACTCCTACTATAAAAAGTATAACAGTCCATATTTTTTAACATAATTAAAAATTCACTATTTCTAGTGAATTATTTCTTTTTAGATTTTTTATTTTGATTAGTTTTTCCTTTTGACCAATCAAATACTATATTAGTTTTAAGTATAAAGAATAGTACAATAAATATTAATATTACATAACAACCTGCTACTATCTTTTTATCTCCTAATACATAGAAAATAGTTGTTACTGAAAATAATATATTAATAGCATAAATTACTAACAATGAACTCTTCTTAGAAAAATGTTTAAGTAATTGATGATGTAAATGTTCTTTATCAGCATGATCTATACTTTGTCCTTTTAATTTTCTTCTTATTATAGCAAATAATGTATCCATAATTGGAATAGCTAATATTAATAATGGAATAATTAATGATGTTAATGTCGTAGTTTTAAATCCAAGTAAGAATATAATAGATATCATAAATCCTAAGAATGTACTTCCTGCATCTCCCTGATATATTCTAGCTGGTGGAAAATTATGCACTAAGTATCCTAGTGTTGAGCCTAACATAATAAGTGAAAGTATTATATCTAAACCACCAAATTTATTAAGTATAAATCCTATAACAGCAATAGTTAAAAAGTATATTGATGAAATACCAGCACATAACCCATCTAAACCGTCTATTAAATTAATAGCATTTATTGTAGCAACTATTATTAACATTGAAATAAGTTCAGGTAAAAATGGAATAGAACTAAATTTAATAGTTATACCAAATAATGTTACTTTAGTAAGTTCAAGTCCTCCATAGAATACCACTATTGCAGCAACAATTAATTGAACTAAAACTTTATATTTATTAGGCATTGGTGTTTCACTCTTTGTCATATCATCAAAAAGTCCTAAAAGCATAATCAAGAATGAACCAATCAATATAGCAATCATTAAATCATTTTTAGGAGCAAATAACATATATCCAAGTAAGAATGCAAAGAATATACCAAGTCCACCTAATAATGGAACAGGATGTTCTTGTATCTTTCTAGGATCATTAGGTACATCTAATATTTTCAAAAATATAGCTACCTTTTTCATCATTTGAACAAATATTAATGATGCTAAAAAACACACTGAAACTATAATAAATATATTATGTCCATTAACATTAAAATCCATAAATTCACCCACTTAGTAACTATTATAAACTATTAATATTATTTTTTCCATTAAAATAGATAAATATTATAAATATTTTAATTATTCTTTATATGTAAAATTCCTTAAATATAATGCAAAATATGTCGTTTTTTGCTATAATTATAAAAGATAATTAAGAGTGTAAAGGAGTACATATGAAAAAAAGATATATTCTAACTATTATTTTACTAACTTTTTTATGTACACCATTTAATATAAATGCTGCTTTTGATGCAGAAATAAATGGAAGTGCAGTAAGAATCAGAACAGGTCCTGGTACTAACAATTCAGTAATTGTTTCAGTTAATGCAGGAACATCTATTAAAGTAGTTGATAAAACTCTTTACGAAGGAAAAGGATGTGACTCTAAATGGCTAAAAATAATTCACAACGAAAAAGAGGGATACGTATGTAGTGAATTTGTTACTTTCCTAAATACTAGTTATGCTGGTATTAATGTAATTGATTGGACAGCAAGAGTTATCGGAAATAATGTATCAGTAAGAAAAACAGCTTCTTCCAAAGGAAAACTAATTGAAACTTTAACACTCGGAGCAAATGTAACTATACTTGATACTAGTGGAAACTTTTATAAAATTAAATACTATGGTGAAAAAGTCGGTTATATAAGCAAAGATTACGTTGTTAAGAAAAGTGATATTACAGCAATGGATGAAGAATACACAAAAGTATTAAAAGCAAAAGGCTTTCCAGATAGTTATATTCCATATTTAACATACCTACATAAGAAATATCCAAACTGGGAATTTAATGCAGACAAAAATAATAGAAGTTTTACTACTTCAGTAGATAAAGAAACTGGTAAATGCTATATGCAAACAAAGAATGATAACTATAGGACTTCTTCTACTCCTGCTGAGGGTAGTTCATGGTTTAGGGTTAATGCTGGTGTTATAGCCTTCTATATGGACCCTAGAAACTGGCTTACAGAAGATAGAATATTCATGTTTGAAAAACTTGACTATGATAAGAATCTTGAAAAAGAATATCCTACTATTATTAAATCAATATTTGGTAGTGGAAAACTAGGAGATGATAAATACACTATACCAATGTTCAATGCAGCTAAATCCTTAGGAATAAGCCCAATTCATGTAGCAAGTAGAATTAGATTAGAAGTTGGTGCTTCAGGAAGTGCATCTACTGATGGAAGAGAATTTACTTGGAAAGGTAAAAAATATAGTGGATACTATAACTTCTTCAATATAGGTGCTTATGAAACAACAATAGATGGCGTTAAATATTCAGCAGTTACAAGAGGTCTAGCCTACGCTGCTAAACTTGTTGGTAGAACTACTGGAGAACCATGGAATAATATTGAAACAGCTATAAGAGAAGGAAGTAGTACACTTGCTAATAACTACGTTACTAAAGGTCAACAAACTATCTTCTATCAAAAATTCAATATTGGACCTAACGCAGGTAGTCCTTATGCTCATCAATACATGACAAACATTCAAGCCCCAGCAATCGAAGGAGCTTCCTCTTACAACTCATATAAAAAAGGTGGATTATTAAATTCTAAAATAATATTTGACATACCTATTTATAAAGACGGAACACTTCCAGCATACACTTCTCTACCAAAAAGTGGAGACACAAATAATAACTTAAAATCATTAAGTGTTGTTGGATATTCATTAACCCCATCATTTGATGAAGATATACTTACTTATGACTCATACATTCCAAAAGAATCAACAAGTGTAACAATAGATGCTAAAACAAGTAGTGATAAAGCAACTATCTCAGGAATCGGAGAAACAAAGATCGATGATGATGAAACAGATATAACAATAACAGTAACAAGTGAAGCCGGTGAAGAAAAGAAATATGTAGTTACAATTCATAGAGTTGATGATCCTACTACAGTAAGTATGGTACTTGAAAAAAGTAATTTAAATGTTAATAGTAGTTATATTTACAATATTAAAAACCAAACAAAAGCAAGTGTTATTAAGTCAGCACTAATTACTTCAGGAGCAAGAAATGTAGTAATTAAAAATTTAAAAGGACAAGAAATAAAAGATACTGACATAGTTGGAACAAACTACAAAGTTACAATTTCAACTCTACTTGAATCAAAAACATATACATTATCTGTTAGAGGAGATACAGATGGTGATGGGAAAATTACTATTCTTGATTTACTAGATGTTAGAATGCATATAAAACAAGAAACTAAATTAACAGGTGCAAAATACATTGCAGGACACGTTAACAGTAATAAAGGAAACGACCGCAAAGTTGGAAGTGATGATATAAATATTCTTGATTTACTAGATATTAGATTACATATAACTAAAGAAAAATTATTATAGGAGGAAATATGAAAAAAATATTAAAAACATTATCTGTATTGATAATATCCCTACTCTTTACCATGACAGTAGATGCAGCAAGTGCTAATATAAAAGTTACAACAAGTAAAAGTCAAGTAGTTGTTGGAAACACATTCACAGTAACAACTAAAATTTCTGGTTCGAGTCTTGGAGTTTGGGAATGGACACTTAACTATGACACGAAGAAATTCAAACTAGTTAAAGGTGGAAACATAATGCATGTAGGTGATTATGATGACTCAAGTAGTAAAACCAAAACTTGGACACTTAAAGCAATAGCTAAAGGAAGTGGAACAATTTCAGTTAAATCATATGCAGCTTATACAAAAAATAAAGATACAATAAAAGTTACAACTAACTCTAAAACAGTTAAAGTAATAACACAAGCCGAACTAGAAGCAAGTTATTCTAAAGATAATAATCTTAAAAGTCTAAGTGTTGAAGGATTAAAACTAGAACCAGAATTTAATAAAGATAAAACTGACTATAAAGTAACTGCCGAAAGTAATACAACTGAAATTAAGATTAATGCCACTAAATCAGACTCTAAAGCAGATCTTTCAGGAACTGGAACATTCAAAGTAACTGAAGGAGAAAATAAATTCACAATAACTGTTGAAGCTGAAAATGGTTCAATAAAAAAATATAATATTACTGTTAATGTAACAGATCCAAATCCTATAACAGTAAAAATAAATGATATTGATTACACAGTTGTT
>SFTR01000065.1 GCA_004560915.1 bacterium
TGAACTGAACCCTAAAAGTTGGACAGTTTATAAATAGTTTCTAATTAGAGGATTGTAACCTGTAATTAACAGGCGACAATCCTTTTAATTTCACTTTAATTCTATCATAATTATAATAATAAATATAGTCATCTATTGCTTTTATCAAATCATCTAATGTTTTATAATTATCTTCTTGGTCGTAAAACATTTCTGTTTTAAGTATACCAAAGAAATTTTCCATCATTCCATTATCCATACTATTTCCTTTTCTAGACATACTTTGTTTTATACCATTATTTTTCAATCTTTGTTGATAAGATTGGTGTTGATATTGCCATCCTTGATCAGAATGAAATATCAATCCATCAAGATTATTATTCTTATCAAATGCTTTATTAAGCATATCATTTATTTGTTCTAAATTAGGTGATTTAGAAGTATTATAAGATATTACTTCACCATTAAAACCATCTAATATTGGTGATAGATAACACTTTTCACCACGAAGATTAAATTCTGTAACATCTGTATACCATTTTTTGTTAGGTTTATCTGCATTAAAATCTCTTTCAATTAAATTATCAACAATTTTACCAACAGTTCCTTTATATGATGAATATTTTCTTTTGTTTCTTTTTAATGGTTTTAAACCTAATTTAACCATTATTCTATAAACTTTCTTATGATTAACATTATAACCTTGATTTCTAAGTTCTAATGTAATTCTACGATAACCATATCGTTCTTTATTATTAATAAATATTTCTTTTATTTTGTCTATAATTTCTTTATTTTTATCATCTTTATCAACTTTGGATAAAGTATAATAATAAACTGATTTAGCTAAACCAGATACTTTTAGAAGAATCATTAAAGGATATTTTAGCCGAAGTTCACTTACAACATTTACTTTTTCTTTTGTTGTTGATTCTTCCTTGCTTGAACAACGGCTCTCAATTTTTTTGAGTATTCTAGCTCCGCTTTTAAATATAAATTTTCTTCTTCTAATCTTTTAATTTTTTCCTTGTCTGTTTCATTTTCTTTCTTCTTTGTTACTTTTGGCATAGTTGACCGTCCTCGCTTTCGTTCAACTATATTATAACCGTTTTCTTTATATTTTTTAATCCAATTTGGTAAAATTCCATCACTTGGTAATCCAATATCTAATGATACAGCCCAAATAGCTTCATTGTTTAACAAAACTCTATCAATTGCATCTTGTTTAAATTGAATAGGATAATTTTTATTTTTTTCTTTTTTTAAAATATCTATACCATGTTTTTCTGCTAAACATAACATATATTGAATATTTTTAGTAGTCATTGAATATTTATTTGCAATAGATTTAATAGATAATCCTATTTTTCTATCATTATAAATATTTACCTTATCTTCATAAGTTAATTTTGTCATATAAAAACCTCGCTCCTTGTGTCCAAGAAACGGGGTTCATATCAATCATATCAATTTATTTTAACTCTTTTTTCTTTTATAATATTCTCTATTTCTTTGGTTAGAGATTCATTTTCATCATCTTCAAGTACATCCCATATAGGATTATTATCTTTATCTACTATTGGTACTATTTCTATACTTCCATTATTGTTGACTATTTCTAATTGATCTTCTACTATGCCAACGCATAAATAATAATCGAAACTTAATACTTTTTCTAGTAGATCTTTTGTATTATTTTTATGAGCTATTTTATAGAACCTACGCATATCATTATTTCTAATAGATTCTAAAACTGCATACATATGCTTACAAAAATATTCACATGGACAATTACAATATAGTTGTAGTTTCTTTTCATCTTCGTTATATTTGACAACTACTAAGTAATCTTTTGTTCCTTCGACTACTGCAAAATATCTATCATCTATTTTTTCTAAGAATAATACACTACCATCATCATAATATTCCATACCACGTTCTATAATTCTATCATCAAATATTTCATCTATATCATCATTAAATAAATCAAAATTAAATTCTTTTTTATATTCATATTTATTTGATTCACCTGTTAAACTAGATATCATTTCATAAAGAAATCCTTCTAACTTTTTAGGAAGACTTTGAAATGTAAAATTAAGTATGTTGTAAATATAAGTTATCTCTTTTGGTATATATTTATTAAACTTAACACTTATCTTTTCTTTATTAGATGTTTCAATATTTACATTTAGAGTAACTAATCTTTCATCACTAAGATTATCTTCTATAAAAGTAGTTTCAATATTCTCTAAGTTATTAACATTATTTATAAATTCATTTATTCTATCATTTGGTATATATTCATAACTAATATATTTTTCTATATCTTTAGTTTGCATAAGAGCTAAGTCTATCCAACTAAGTTTATATGTCTTAGTACTTCTAAGTTCATCTAATCTAATATAAATATAATAACCTTCATAATTAAATAAAGTTAATTCTAAAATATTTTTATCTTTCTTGAAATGTTTTTGTATTTGTTCTATCTTTTTAGTCATTTCTTCTTTCATAGTAATCACATCCACTTTTATTTTAACATAAAAACTATGTAATTTCTTACATAGTCTTATATTATTTACCTAGTTTTTCTAGTTCTTTTATATCATTTTTATAAGTTTCTAGATCTTTGTTCCATCTTGCAATTAGTTTTTCATCGTGTTTATCAAACTTATAATTATCATTTATATATTTACCTAAGTAATTTGATACTTTAGTAGCACCATAAACATTTAAGTGATCTCCTTCATCACAAGTGTCTTCTTTGAAATCTAATTTAAAGTCTTTATAGTTTAAATTTAAGTCAGTAAATTTAATACCATTTTCTTTAGCGTAATCACTTACTGTATTACTTCTTTCTCTTTTCCATGAGTCTGGTGAAGGAATCTATATAAACTCTATATCAATGCCCTCTTCTTTAGCTGTTTTAACTATTAGGTCTATATATTTTTTATTGGTATCATTTAATTTAGCTCTTTTATCACTATCATAAATATAATCTTTAGTATATGCTTTTTTAACTGTTGTTATATCCATTCCTTTATGAGGATTATAATAGTCACTTAATGCATATTTAAAGTCATCTTTAGTTAGTTCATTATATCTTGAATGATATCCTAGTATTGGCATAATCATAGATGCTTTTTGTCCATAACTAAAGTTAAATGTTTTGTCTGTTAGAGCATCTATTTTATTCTTACTTAGTTTCATATTATCAAATACTTTTTTATAGTTACCAGTAGATGATTGATTATTAAAGAAGAAGTTATCAACATTTAAAAATATTATTTTTGGTTTTTGTGTTTTAAGTGCTTCAATTAGCATATAGTAACAAGTCCATATTCTTTGTCCAGCTGATACATAACTATAACTCGTAATGTTATAGTCATCCCATATTTTCATAGGTGAAACTCCTCTATATGTATCAGAGTTTCCTAAGAAAAGTACATCTATTGTATTTTTTGGTTCTGCATAGTACCCTCTTGTTATAAAACTATGAGAGTTATCATCATTAGTAATCCATTTAGGAATAAATAATCTATCTATGAAGTATATTGTTGTTAGTAATAATATAATGAATGCTACTATACTTAATATTTCATTTCTTACTTTCATGTTGTCCTCCTAAAACTGTCCATATATAAAGTCACTAGCATTATAGCCCGGACCATATATTCCAAATACTAAAATCATAACTATTAATATATAATAAACTAAATACTTATTAAATGGGAAACTATTAACAATTTCTTCATTTACTTTTTTACCTTTTTCTTCTCTAAATGCTATAAAGAATAATAGTGCTATAAATAGAATTACTATTATAAAATCTATTATAGATAGTCCATAACTCATTATACCTTTACTTGTACCTGTAAAGATTCTGCCAATCATTTTAAAAGCTTCTGTAAACGTAGATGCTCTAAATATTGTCATACCTATTACTACGAATATCCAAGTTCTAAGTACTTTTAGAGAGTCTAGTACCTTTGTATTTATTTTATCTGTTTTAATCTTATTAAATAGTGGTTCTAGAAGTAAACCTATCATCATTATAACGTAATAGTAAAGTCCATATAGTATGTATTTACTACTAGCTCCATGCCATAGTCCATTTAAGAACCATACGAAGAATAATGGTACTGCACTCATAAAGAATTTACATAGATATTTAGATAAATGCTTGTTGTTGAATGCAGATAATTTCATATTGAATTTTGATAAACTTATTGGATAGAATACATAATCTTTTAAAAACGTTCCTAGTGTTATATGCCAACGTCTCCAAAATTCTTCTACACTTTTTGATAGGAATGGTCTATTAAAGTTACTAGGTAGGTCTATTCCAAATAGTTTAGCTCCACCTATAGCCATATCCATAAATCCACTAAATTCAGCATATATTTGTATAGTATAAAGTATCATTGCTAATAATACAGAGAATCCACCTATATCTGTACCAAATATATTGTTAACAAATATACCGGCTCTATCTGCTATTACCATTTTCTTAAATAAACCAAATAAGATTAACATACATCCAGAGTGTATCATATTATAATTAAAGTCATTACCATTATATATTTTATCCCCTACATCATCAAATCTAGTGATAGGTCCTTCTTGTACACTTGGGAAAAATATAATATAGAGTATTACTTTAAATGGATTCTCTGAGGCTTTATATTTACCTCTATAAACATCTGTTATATAAGATATAGCCATTAATGTATAATAAGATATACCTAATGGTAAAACAATCTTACTAAATGGTTCTGATAGTTTTAAACCAAATATACTATTAACACTACTAACTAAGAAGTTAGAGTATTTTAAATATACAAGTAATCCAATGTTAATTAGTAAACATAAAGATAATATTAGTTTCTTATAAGTTTTATTCTTACGTTTGAATTCTTTTTTTAATTCTTTATCTTCACTATCACATTTTCTATCATTTATTTTATTAATTATAAGTCCAAAAACATATATACTTAGTGCACTTATTAATGCATATATTATTAGACTTTTACTCATTAAATAGTAGTAAGTTATACTACATATAAATATTGCTATCCATCTATATTTTTTAGGTATTATATAATAAAGTATTAAGCATACAAAAAGTAAAACAAAATACTTAAGTAAATTTACTAACATACTAATCTTCCTTTAATTTACTAACTGTTTTCCATAATGCTTCTGCGCTATTGAAGTTTTCTGGTATTACTTCATTAACAGTAAATTCTATATCGAATTCTTCACTTAATTTTGAAATAATAGCTATGATATCAAATGATTCTAAGATACCATCATCTATTAAAGATTTTTCTTTTTTAAAATCTACTCCTGGTTTAACGCTTTCTAAAATTTCAATTACTTTTTCCATTATTACATCTCCTCATACATTTCTTTTAATTTTACTCTATCTATTTTACCATTTGCATTATATGGCATTTTACTTACTTTTATTATTTTGTTTGGTCTCATATAACTAACAAGTTTTTCACAAGCAAATTTGTTAACGTCTTCTTCTTTAAGTTTGTTTCCTTCATAGAATAATACTATTTGTTTATTATTAGCATCGTATATACAAGCACATAGTGTTATACCATCTAATGCATTTATGTTAGTTTCTATTTCTCCTAGTTCTATTCTGTAACCCATATGTTTTATTTGAAAGTCTTTTCTTGATAGATATATAAGTTCATTATATTCATTGTATTTAACTATGTCACCTGTTCTATAGATATATTCAATGAATGATTTATTAAGTGGATTTTGGATAAATGTTGTATCTGTTTTTTCTTTGTTGTTGTAGTATCCTAGTCCTAGAATTGAACCTTTTATGCAAAGTTCTCCTTCTTCACTTTCATTATTGTTTTCATCAAGTATAATTGCTTCACAGTTATTACATGGTTTTCCGATTGGTAGAGTTTCATTATCTTTGAAGTCTCTATTTACTACATAGTATGTACATATATCTGTAAGTTCAGTTGGTCCATATAGGTTAGCATACATTAACTTTGGTAATGCTTTTCTCCATATATTTAATGGTTTCATAGGCATTACTTCTCCAGCAAATAATACTTTGCGTAGATATTTTGGTTTTATCGCATCAAATGTTTTTAAGTTAGCTACGATTGATAATGCTGAAGGTACCCAGTATATTGTATTTACTTTATGTTCATCCATAAACTTTATTAAGTTAAGTGGGAATGAGAAGTAACTCTTTGGTATTATTACAAATGTACTTCCATTCATTATAGTACTAAATATATCTGACACTGACATACTGAAGTAAAATGGTGTTTGACTACCAAATATAGTTTTTGATGTTATATCAAATGTTTCAGAAAACCACTTACTTTAAGATATAACTGATTTATGTGATATAACACTTCCTTTAGGTACTCCAGTTGAACCACTTGTAAATAATATATACATTGGATTAATATCTATGATACGAGAATTTATATTATCTAGTAGTTCTTCATCAATAGTATTTGCTTCTTCTATATTCATTAATTCATAATTTAAGTTATAACTTTTAAACTTATCTATATTTTTATTATCAGAAATAACTAATGATGGACTTAGTGTTTCTAGAATACTTGTTACTCTATTAAGAGGCATATTTACATCTAATACAGTATAGAAGTTTCCACTATAAGTTACACCTATCATAG
The DNA here is from genome assembly GCA_004560915.1 of bacterium. Next base: position 6,669 of record SFTR01000065.1, read on the forward strand.
AACCTAAACAATTAATAGTTTTATCTATAAATATAGCAATAGGTTTATTATAAAGATTATACTTTGATATAGATGTAGCTATTTTTCTAGAATAATCTCTAAAGTCAATATATGTAATGCTTTTATCTTTTTCAATAAAAGCTATTTTGTCACCCTTCTTTTTACATATTTCATCTAAATAGTTTGTTATGCATTTTTTCATAAAATTTTCACACCCATTATAAGTATATCATAATTAAATGGTAAATAAAAACTAGTTTTCACTAGTTTCTATGATTGTTTCTTGAATTTTTGGTTTTTCTTCTTTTAGTTTAACAAACATTTCAGTCATTGTCTTGTTGTTATGAGTTAATCTTTTAATAGTTAAATCTTCTGCTTTATTGTTTGCAAGGCGAAGATTATCATCAGTTTTAAGTAGATGTTCTTTTGTTTTTTGTAGGTGATCAATAGTTTTATCAATCTCTTCGATTGCTTTAGCAAATCTTTCACTAGCAAGTCTATAGTTTCTACCAAATCCTTCTTTGAATGCATTAATATTTTCTTCAAAGTGAGTTATATCAATATTTTGATTTTTTATAAGTTCTAGTTCTTTTCTATATTCTAGAGATTTATTAGCTAAATTTCTTATTAAAGTAATTAGCGGTATAAAGAATTGAGGTCTTATAACATACATTTTGTCATATAGATGAGATACATCTACAATACCATCATTATAGTAATCGTTATCTGCTTCAAGAAGTGTTACTAGTACTGCATATTCACATTTCTTTTCTCTTCTATCTTTGTCAAGTTCTTTAAAGAAGTCTTCGTTTTTATGTTTAGTAGAAGTTGTATCAGCTTCGTTTTTCATTTCAAACATGATTGATACTATTTCATTACCATCATCATCGTAATCTCTAAATATAAAGTCACCTTTAGAACCAGTTCTAGCATCATTATCTTTATCAAAATAAGCATTTTTAAATAGTGGTCTTAATCTATTAAATTCAATGTTACAATGTTGTTCTAAAGATTCACCTATCATTTTAGTAGATTGTTTTGCTTTGAAATCTTTATAGTATGCGATTTGTTCATCTTTATCTTTAAGCTTAGATTCATAA
>SFTR01000066.1 GCA_004560915.1 bacterium
TCCTCTACGAAACCTGCGAAGCCATTCATCTTGGTTTTCTCCACCGTGAATTGCTTCTTGACGCTCTCCTTGCTAATACCATTGCGATTCTTCACAAAGCACTCCACATCGTATGTTCCCTTCTTACGATAGTACTTGCTCAATGTATAGTCTGAAGAATAAGCACCATCAATTACCCAAATTGGGGTGATGCCCTCTGTTGAGTTAAAACTGAAATTAGCTGTATTGATGTCTTGATCAACACTGATATTGAAGTTGTCTGTTATCTTAGAAATAACATATCTCATATTCTTTCCTTCAACAAAAGTAACTGTCTTAGTCTTTCTTAAATCTACACTACCTTTTTCTAAAGTATTTACAAGTTCTTCTACACTATATGATTTCTTAAGTACATAATCTCCATACTCTAAACTTCCAGGATTATTTAACTTAATATATATTTTATATGCTAACTCTGACTTAATTAACTCATTATCTTTAAGCATTTTAGATATTGTACTATAAGTATCTCCTTCATTAACATATATATTAACAGTTTCATTATCTTTTCCACCTTTAATTAAATAGAAGTAACTTCCTACTAAAGCACCACCTATAATTAAACATAAAAAAAATAAAAATATTATAAATTTTTTCACACTAAAAACCTTCTTTTTCATTATTTCCCACTTTCTAAAGAATCTAGTATCTTACTAATAAAATCAAATTCTTCTTTTGTTTCAACTGGTTTTAATTTTGTCATATTACCTTTAGGACTCAATACATAAGTTGACGCATAACAAACCATCTCACCATCTTTATTAGTTTCATCATCTGTATAGATAACATAGTTAACACTGTTAGTTGTATCTTCTATATCTAAAAGTATTCTATATTCTTGTTTATTTCCAGATGAATCTTTTAATACTAGAGTATTATCTTTCATTGTTTCTCCTATCTAAATAACTTTGCAATATTATAGTCGCAGCTATTTTATCTATCACTTGTTTTCTATTCTTACGTTTTGTATTATTACTAATAAGCATACGTTCTGCTTCTACTGTAGATAATCTTTCATCTTGCATTATTACTTCCATATTAAATTTTTTTAAAAGTAAATCTTTAAACTCTAAAGTTATTTCACTTCTCTTAGATAAACTCCCATCTAAATTTTTAGGATTTCCAAGTACAAAAGCATCTACATTTCTACTTATAACTATATTATTAAGTTTATTTATTAATTCATCATAATCACTATATCTAATAACTTCTAAAGATGTAGCTATAAGTCCAGTTCTATCACTTATCGCTATACCACAAGTTTTACTACCTAAATCTAATCCTAAATATGTCATTTCTTATTTATAAAATTAACTAACATTAATTCTATTATGTCCTCTCTTTTAAATTCAAGTATTCTATTTCTACACTCTTTATAACTAGAAATATATCCAGGATCTCCACTAATTAAATAAGCAACTATTTGTTTAGTTGGATTATACCCTCTTTCATTTAAATCTTCACATATTTTAATTAAAGAACTTCTTGTATTATGATCAATAATAGTTTCAGTATCTACTACTGTAGTTTCACTTCCTACCATAAAACTCAACTCCTCACATATATTCTAACAAATTTTTATATTCTAAACAATATTTATATAGATATTATACGCAAAGAAATAACATTTTTCTAGGAAATAATAACTATAGTTGCTATAATATTTATGGAGGCAAAAATATGATATATTACCCTAAAGTATACGGAACATGTGCTGGTGCTAATAAAGCAATCGAAGCAGCATATAAATTAAAGAAAGAAAACAAAGATAAAAATATTTATATTTATAAAGAAATACTACATAATCCATATATAATAAATGAATTATTAAAAGATGATATTAAATGTATTGATGATTTATCTATTCTTAATGAAAATGATATTTTAATTATTAGAGCTCATGGAGAACCTAAAGAAACTTATGATTACTTAAATAGTCATAATATTGAGTATTATGATGCTACTTGTACTAATGTTTTAAAAGTACATAAGCTAGCTACTCAAAAACAAAAAGATGGTTATAAAATCATAATTATTGGTAAAAAAACACATCCAGAAGTTATAGGTACTAATGGTTGGATCAATAATGAAGGGATAATTATCGAAGATAAAGATGATTACAAAGAACTAAATAATAATGATAAATACTTCATAGTTTGTCAAACTACTATAAGCCATAAAAAACTACAAGAATTATTAAACTATATGAATGAAAATAATATTAGTTATGAAATAGAAAACACTATATGTAATGCTCAAAAACTAATTCAAACATCAAGTGTCACTCTCGCAGAACAAATGGATATTATGTTTGTAATTGGTGGTAAAGAAAGTTCTAATACTAAAGAATTATATAATCTTTGTAATGAAGTTACTAAAACATACTACTTTTCTGATATAAAAGACTTCTTTAATTTCATAAAGAAAGAAAAGTATACACTAAATACTAAAATAGGATTCACTGGTGGAGCATCTACTCCTAAAGAACAAATAAAAGAATATGCAAATTTATTAGAATTCTTTATTTATTACAAAACTAAACTAAAAGAATTTGAAACGGACTTAAAAAAGATAAATAAATCTTTCTTAGAAAATGACAACCCTATCGTAATAGATGCAGTAAATAAATTTATTAATATGAATGGAGATGGAAAATTCTTAAGAGGATGTCTAATTGACTTAGGATATAAACTAACTAAAAGTGATGACTATGCTAAAACACTATCTCTTGCTTATGAAACATTTGAAACTTCAATACTTATTCATGATGATATTATTGATAATGCACATCTAAGACGTAATAAAGAAACGATACACGAAACATATAAAGATGAATTTAAAAAGTATAACGTAGAAAATGATAACACTAATACTTCACTAGCTCTATGTATCGGAGATCTAGGTTTCTTCTATACAAATGAAATGATAACTAAAAAGTATAAAAATGATAAGAATCTTGCTAAATTATTAAGTTATTATAATAATATAGTTATTAAAACTATCAAAGGAGAAATAATAGATGTTGCTCTTCCATTTATAGAAAAGAATGATAAAAAACATGCTCTTCACGAAGAAGATATAATGGAAATATATAGACTTAAAACATCTTGGTATACAGTAGTTGGTCCATTCATACTTGGTATGATCTTAGGAAATTCTAAAGCTAAAGACATAGAAACTTTCGAAAAAGTATTAGAACCTCTTGGTATAGCATTCCAAATAAAAGATGATATTTTAGGAATCTATAGCAGTAAAGAAATACTAGGTAAATCAGTTTATTCAGATATTGAAGAATTCAAACAAACTATACTTTATTCTTATATTAAGATTAATAGAAATGATTTACTTGATGAACTTTTAAAGTATTATGGTAAAAATATAACTGAAGAAGAATCTAAGAAAGTACAAAAATTATTTGAAGACTCAGGTGCCTTAGAATATGCTACTAATAAAATGAATGAAATGTTCAACGAAGTTTATACAAATATCAAATCAATGGACATAAAAGAATACACAAAAAACATACTCTTAGGATTAATATTATTCTTAAGATTAAGGGAGAAATAGTATCAAATGGTACTATTTTTTTATTTCTCTTCAAAATTTTTAAATACGCTTTTATTGTTTCGTTCCTATTATTAACTATTTTAAAAGGTTTTTACATTTGTAATCTTTAAATCTTATCATTCATCTCTATCAACTCCACCACTTTTAATATTAATTCATCAACAAACAATTTTTCATTCATTTTATATATATAACTATATTTTTTTCCAATATCTTTTAGAGACATCCCACTTATATAAACAAATTTCCTATCAAGAATAATATATCTATCATGAAATAAATTACAATGAAAAAAATTAATATTTGAATATTGTTCATTATATTTTTTTATCAAAATTTCATCCAAATTCTTTGAAAAAATCTTAATTTTCTTATTTATACTTCTAAGAGTATCGAATAACTTTTTATTAGCAAAATTATCAATGATTATTATTTCATCATTTGCCTCATTAAATATATTTAGTAATAATGAATAAGAATCATATATTTTCCCCTCATAAACAATAGAAGATTTATTAGAAGAAATCTTTTCAAAAGATTCTTCTAATTTTAAAATTCTATTTTCGTGATTAAAAAGAATACTATTATTAACATATTCAGTAGAAATAACTTTTTTCATGAGGACAAAAGCATCCATAATATATAATGCCATAGCAGAAGCTCTCTTACTTTTTAATACAGTTGCTAACATGTATACACCTTGTTCAGTAAAAACTCTAGGATTAATTCTAGACTTTGTACTAAGCTTTGCAGTCAATATTTTCGTTTGCAAAACATTAACCTCTTCATTATTTAATTGAAAGCAATATCTCTCAGAAAATTTTCAATATTATTTTTTACAGCCTGATTTACTTCTTTAGTTCCATTTTTACATTCATATAACCTTGCTAGATCAGAATCTAGCATAACTTGTTTACCTCTAAGTTCATAAATTAAATTTTCAATATTTATGCTATTATTAATTTCATTCATCTTATAAATCCTTTCTAGAATTAAAGTCTTATCATTTTGCGGTCAAAAGTTTTGACCGCAGATTTATAGAAAAGAAACATCACATCTTAAAGATATACCATCACATCACGCATAAAGGTGCAACGGCATTTCATTAAAGTTTCTTCTTTTTTAACGTTTTTTTAATACTATTTATCCCCCTATTATTATAGTTATCCATAAAATTCAAAAACACTTCATTTTTGAATTTTTTTCTAAAAAAAGAGACATACCTCCTAAAAGATATATCTCCGCATCATGTATATTTCTTCTTGCCTAAGAAATATACGTTATCGTCTAAATTATCATATTAACATGGCAAGTAATTAATACATACATGTAATAATAAATTAAATATTATGTTACAACAATATTTTTTAAAAAATTATAAAATTATTTCTTTCTATCATTAACTGCACCCTTTGAAATATTTCTATTGAAATATGATTCAAGTGCTTTGTCAAATTCATCCTCAGTAAAGTCTGGAAAACACTTATCAGTAAAATATAACTCAGCATAAGCAATACTATATAACATAAAATTACTTATTCTAAGTTCTCCACTAGTTCTAATCATTAAATCCACTGGAGGTAAATCATTATATAAATAACTATAGAAGTTTTCCGGAGTAACATCATCTAAATTAACTTCTCCATCTCTATACATAGTAGCGAGCTTTTTAGCAGCATCAACTATTTCAAATTGGCCACCATAATTTAAACATACATTAAATATTCCACCAGTACAATTTAAAGTTTCTTTTTCAAGAGTCTTCATAACGCCATAAACTTCATCACTAAGTGGTTCTTTTCTACCTGAAAAAACAACTCTAATATTATTATCTAAAAAGAAATGCATATCACTCTTAAAAGCTGATACAAATAAATTCATTAAATATCCTACTTCTTCTTGACTTCTTTTAAAATTCTCAGTAGAAAATGCAAAAACACTAAGTATCTTAACACCTTTACTTAATATATGAAGAGCAGTCTTCTTAAGAGTCTTATATCCTGCATAATGTCCTTCAGTTCTTTTTTTTCCTTGTCTTGTAGCCCATCTTCCATTTCCATCCATTATGATAGCCACATGATTTGGTATATCATTTTTCATAAATCTTCCTCTTTCTTGCAACTAACAATTATTATACTAAAAAAACAATAATTTTTATATATTTTTAACTCTTTTTACATATTTTAATGACATTTAAGTGACAATTTAATACAATTATAGTATAATTATCAAGAAAAAAAGGTGGTGTTTATTATGTTAAAAAATATTGAAAACTTAATTGAAGAAAAAAAATATGCTGAAATCAAAAAAATCTTAAATGAGATGAATGACTATGATATAGCTGAGATATTTGAAGACTTACCGACCACTGAACAATTAAAAATATTTAGATTATTAACAAAAGACATAGCAGCAGATGTATTTTCATATATGGAAACAGATACTCAAAGTAAGCTAATCACTCTATTAAGTGAAAAAGAAGCAGTTGATATTATAAATGACATGGCAAGTGATGATGCCGCTGACTTAATGGACGAAATACCAGCAAATGTAGTAAGTAGATTACTAAATAAAG
>SFTR01000067.1 GCA_004560915.1 bacterium
ATTAATAAGAAAAGACTTAATAAACAATATGAAGTTAGGAAAAAATTAAAACAAATTCAAGAGCAAAAAACTGGTTTAACTAGTGAAGTAGTAAGAGGTATAACTGATATTAAAGTGTTGAATGCTACTGATACTATATTGAAACAAACATCAAAAAGAATTGAAGAAACTACAGATGAAGAAGTACATATTATGAATATTAGAAGATTCTATATGTACCTTGAAAATAATATTAGAAGTGTTACTGACTTAGGATTAATATTACTTGGTTGTTATCTTTATAGTAAGTCTCTTCTTGATATACCTACGTTCGTAATTATATTTAATTATCAATCTAAGATTAAAAATCTATTAATGGGTATTGTACAAATAGTAGAATATAATAAAAAATTTAGTGTTGCTGCTAATAGAATTTATGAAATAATAGATGATAATAAGTTTAAAAAAGAAAAGTTTGGTTCTATTAGTATTGAAAAATTAAATGGAAATATTGAGTTTAAGAATGTTAGTTTTTCTTATGGTAGATTAAAAGTATTAAAAGACATGAGTTTTGAAATTAAAGAGAAAGAGAAAGTTGCTTTTGTTGGTAAAAGTGGTGCTGGTAAAACTACTATATTTAATCTAATTACTAAGTTATATGATACTAATAAAGGTAAAATACTTCTTGATGGTTATAATATTAATGAACTTTCTTGTTCTACTATTAGAAATAATATGTCTATAATAACTCAAATGCCTTATATATTTAATTTTTCTATCAAAGATAATTTATTACTTGCAAAAGAAAATGCTACTATGAAAGAAATAAGAGAAGCATGTAAAATGGCTTGCATTGATGACTATATAATGAATTTACCTAAGAAATATGATACTATGGTTGGTGAAAATGGTGTTACCCTATCTGGTGGTCAAAGGCAAAGGCTAAGTATTGCAAGAGCTTTACTTGTTAAAAGTGAAATAATACTTTTTGATGAAGCTACGAGTGCTCTTGATAATGAAACTCAAGGAAATATAAAGAAAGCAATAAATAATTTGAATGGTAAATATACAGTGTTAATAATTGCTCATAGACTTTCTACTATAATAGATTCCGATAAAATATATGTTGTTGATGATGGTAAAATTATAGATTGTGGTTCACATAAAGAACTCTTGGAAAGATGTGAATACTATAAAGAATTATATGTTAGTGATTTAGAAAAGTGATTGGAAGTTTAATACTTCCTTTTATTATATCTTAAAATGTGTAAAGTAATACTAAATATTTAATGTTAGCTTTGTTGAATGTTATAATATAATTATATAAGAATATATTGAGGTGTATTTACTATGGATGATAAAATGTCTTTAACTACTAATATTAATAATGCTTTGAAGTCTGATTTTATAATTCAAATGATGAAAAGAAATTGGGAGTCTAGTAGAAGTATTGGTGTTTTAGGTAATTTATTTGGAGAAGTATATACTCATATGATTATTCATAAAGATGGATATGGTTTTGAATATTATATGAATCAAATGGAAACTTTGTATTCTAAACTTGGAACTAAACAAATTGATATGGAACAATTTGATATAGAGAAGGCAAAAGTTATTTCAGCAGTTATTGCAAGTAAACTTGGAATTGATACATCAAAAGAACTTTCTAATGAAGAAGAAAAAGCTATTAAAGATTTTTATTTAAATGAATTTATTAAAAATGGATATGTAAGTCATTCTTTTCCTGAAACATATAGTGAATCAATTATGACAAATGGTTTAATATCTAATCCAAATAATAGATCTAATACTCCCGATGAGAAACAATGGGTACAAGAAACATTTATGAGTAAAGGTGTTGTTGCTCCTATCGGAGGATATCCTTATTATGGTGGTTCCGGTATATATTATGAACATAATTATTCTAAGATCTTTCAGCATGCTATATATTCACCTGAATGGTTTAGCTGGTTTACTTCTTCTGATCATTTATTAAGTTTTCAAAGTATTGAGAATTCTCCTTATATATTAAGAGACCAAGAAGCTTGTAAAAGAAATGTTATGGATTTATGTTCTAATGCAGGACTATCTAATGAAGAAACAGAAAGAGTAATTTCTTTTTATCAAAAGAATTATAGTGAATTTAGTTCTCCTAAACTTAATGTTGGTTTAATATCAAAACAATTAGTTGGTAAAAGTGATATATCAAAGGCAGTTCCTGATGATTTAGGACTGCTTGATACTATAACTTATACTATGAAAGATAAAGCTTCTGAATACACTGAACATCAAGGTAATGTTTATTATGATACAATTAGTCCATCTGATATAATATTTACTAGTATACCTGAGGCTAATAAATATATTAAGGTTGAAGGGTATAATCGTGAATCTAAAGAACATTTAACTAATCCTAGAAGCAATTACGCAATAATTAAAAGAGCTATTAAAAACGCCTCTAGAATGCCTTCTAAAATGGTAGATAATGTTATGAAGGCTAAAGCTATGCTTGAAGAGAAAATTCAAGAGTTAGATAAAAAAGAAACAACAATTACCGATAGTAGTGATTTATATACTTTTAGAAGAAATAAGGAACAAAGAGAATTCACTTCTCAAAATATAAATCAAATTTCTAGTATAAAAAAGGAAATATATGAAATACAATCTAAAATAACTGAAGAACGTAATTTATCAAGAGGAATTAGTGATAAAAGTACAATGACACTTGGTAGAACTTCAAAAGGATTTGCTAATAAATTGATACTTACTATTATTTCTACTTTTATATCTTTTGCTTTATTCTTGTTAGTATATTATTTATATAGTTAGAGGTTATTATGAAAGAAATAAATTATAATGAAATTATAATGGAAAGTTTAAAGAAGATTAGAGAATATGATCAAGTAATAAATAATAAGTTATTAAGCTTTATTACAAGTTCTATCATGTTTGAAGAAACATCTAATCATAAATTTGAGATACAAAAAAATATTAAATTGAATAAAATATATTTACAGGGTTATGTTCTTGATTCTCCTATTTGTAAATATTTAAATGATAAGTATAAACATAACTATTCAATAAATCAATTACATGAATTTATTAATTTCTATGAAAAAGAAAGTGATAGTGATTTTACTTCTTATCATGATGCTTTGAATTTATTTGAAGATGCTAATCGTATTGAAGAATTAGTGGATAAAAAGATAGAATATGAAATTAATGTTATTAAAAATTTTACTAATAAGATTTTAGATATAGATACATTAGATAAGAATAAATATCAAGTTCTTTATAATGAAGTTAAGAATATAATTAGTAATGATTATCTTAATAATGGTTTAATTAGTAATGAGTGTTTTGATTTAATAATTAAAATTATTAATGATATATTTAATTACTTTATATTGGGTAATATTGAAATACCTGGAGAATATATAAATCACGAGTAGAACTTACTCGTTTTTTTGTATATAAAAAAACTAACAAATTATGTTAGTTTATTCTTTATCATTTTGGAGGAGCCAGTCGGATTTGAACCGACGATGGAGGTGTTGCAGACCTGTGCCTTACCACTTGGCTATGGCTCCACTGCATATAATTATATCAAATTATATGCATCATTTCAACACTAATGTGTATTTTGAACCTCTAATAGTTAAAATTATTTCAATTTTATTAGCTTCTGCTAGTTCTAGTGGTACTTCTAAGTAAGAATACTCACTATTTGATAGATTATTATTTATCTTTGTAATATTAGTTTTTTTATATTTTCCATATACTCTATACTCTAATCTTCCAAAGTTCGTTATTATATCTGCAATATCATTAACATACTTTTTTATATAAACATTATCATCTATTGTAGTTCTTGCTTTTATTCTTAAAACCCCTACTTCACCTTTACCAACTGTACCTGGTTTTATGATATTAGTATTTTTACTACAATTATCTTTTATACAATAATTATATGTTTCTTTAAATGATTTATCTACATCAAATGATGTTATGGTTGTACTACTTTTTTCTAAAATACTTTTATCAAAATTTACTTCTATAGGTAAATAGTATTTACCTATTTCACTTTCTTTATTATCGATTTCTTTTGGTTTAATAATAATATCTTTATATTTACTTTCTATATTACCAAATTGTCCATCGTTAAAATTTTTAATCTTAAATATATATTCTTTTTTAACACTTTCGGTTGGAACTTCAAATGCTACTATTAATGTTTCAGTAGAACCTGATTTTATTTCCATTGGTGAATAAGATTTACCTAAATCACTTAGTTGATTTTCAAGACCAAATGTAGGTATTAACATGTCATTATCATCTTCTAATCTATAAGTATCTCTTACTAAATTAGAATTACTTGTTGTTTTATTACTTACTGTTAATTTTACTATTACATAGGATTTTCCCTCAGTTAAAATATTTCCTTTTAAATCTTTAGTAACTACATATGAATTAGTTATCTTATATGATAAGTTATTTGCAATTATCTCTTCATTTTCATTATAATCTACGTTATATACTTTCATATTAATAAATACTACTAAAGATGTAATTAATACTATTACTGATGCGCATATTGTTACGAAGAATTTATTTTCTAATATGAAGTATCTTGTTAATCTTATGAATTTTCTAATAAATCTTGCTGTTTTATAATTATTCTTACCAAATACTACTTCTACTTCTTCATAGTCAGAAGTATCTATTTGTAGTTCTTCTAAATCTTTTTTAAAATCAAATTGTTTTATATTAAATCCAAGTGTTCTTCCTAGAATTATGAATAAGAATACTATTTGAGGAAGTAACACTATCGCACTTATATCTCTTATAGCTCTTATAGAATCAAATTTCAAACCAGTTTGTTCTAATCCATGGAATATAGTGAACATATATATAAAGTATGCAAATATTAATAGATAATATAAACACAACCACATATATGTTTTCCTATCTTTATTTTTCATCGATAGAATAAAGTATATTAATGCACTAAAGAGTATTGTCAAGATTGTGACTGCGAATAACATTATATCTATGTACTCGGATGCTAAAGTTGATGACAACGTGTATGTATGATTTGTTGCATAATCACTAAAGAACGTGTATATTTCCATGGAGCGTATACCTAAATATACGAGCATAGCAAAAAGAATACCGTGTATCCATCTGAATTTTTTAATCAAAAAAGCATAAGGTTTCTTAATGATCACGCTACCCAACTCCTATTATAAAAAGTATATCACGTAATAAAAAAAAAGACTAGTAGTTAGTCTATTTTTTATAGTAAATCATTTGTCCAGGTAACAAGTATATTGTCTTATTATTATCAACTATATCTGACTCTTTTACACCAAATATATTACTTACATTATATAGTGTATCTCCATCCTTAGTAATATAATAACTTACATCTTTTTTTGGTATTAATAAAGTTTGTCCTGTATATATATAATCATCTAAATTTAGTCCATTTAATTCTGCTAATAACTTAGTATTAACATTAAACTCTTTTGATATTTTATATAAAGAATCTCCTTTTTTTATTTCATATAAGGTATAGAATGGACTTTCTAATTCCTTAGTATTATTGTCTAACATATAATCACCTAAAGTATTATATGTTTATAATTTTTAAGTGTTATTTAATGTATGTAAAAATTGTATTATCTTTGTTGAAATTAAGTTCATAATTATAGAATACTTTATTATTTCCTTTTAATGGACTATACAAGTATAAGTTATTTTCATATATGTAATATATATTATCTTTATATTCATATATTATATTATTAATTTTATTTGATATTTTAGTGTTTATGGATTTATTATCTTTTATTTGCTTATATAATAATTCATCTTTAATAGTGTATATGTAGTTTGAACTCTTTGATTCATTATATTTTATTTTGTCTATTTTGTATTCTGTTTTGCTGCAGTTTACCCATTCTCCATCTTGATATTTAACAAATCCTTTTTCATTGTTGGATAGTATTTCTAATTTCTTTTTCTTTAGATTTAGTTCGTATAGTATACTATTTTTATTATCAAATATATATAATTTATTTTTTATGTTTCCAACTATGTAAGAGTCAAAATCTATTTTTTTGTCTAAGTCTATGTAATCTATTTTTTTTGTTTCGATGTTAAATG
>SFTR01000068.1 GCA_004560915.1 bacterium
ATATTAAATACAGAAACATAGGTGATGAAGGCCACTTATCAAATGAGGATTGTGCTAAATATTTAAATCATTTTATAGGACCTAACACTAAAGATATAATGTTAGTGCACATTAGTGAAAATGATAACACATATGAAAAAGCATACGAAGTAAATAGAGAATCAATAGATCCAAACATTCCAATATATGTAGCATATAAAGATAAAATAAGTGAAACTATAGAGATATAACTAAAATATCTCTTTTTAATTGTTTATAAAATTCAAAAAATATAGTACAATAATAAAAGGTGAGGATTATGAAAAAAAGAGCAATTTTAATAGATGGAAACAACTTATTATTTAGAAGTTACTATGCAACTGCATACAATGGAAACTTAATGAAAAATAGTAAAGGATTCCCAACAAACGCATTATATGGATTTATTAATATGTTAAATAAAATAATTAATGAAGAAAATCCTGAATATATAATGGTAGCATTCGATAAAGGTCATAACTTTAGACAAGATATGTATGATAACTATAAAGATGGTCGTATTGAAACACCACAAGATCTAAAAGTACAATTTAAAGAAGCTAAGGAAATATGTACACTTCTTGGTATTAAATATATTGAATGCGATAACTATGAAGCTGATGATATAATAGGTACATTCGCAAGAATGGCAGACGAAGATAAAAACTATAATGCAACTATCATAAGCAGTGATAAAGATTTACTACAATTAATTAGTGATGAAGTAAATGTAAAACTTTTAAAACAAAAAGACTACATAATGATGGATGAAAATAAGTTTATGGAAGTATATGGCATTAAACCTATTAGAATGATTGATCTAAAATCATTAATGGGAGATGCTAGTGATAACATACCAGGTGTTAAAGGAATAGGAGAGAAAACAGCACTTTCACTTCTTCAAAAATATGAAACTTTAGATGGAATCTATAATCATTTAGATGACATAGGTGGTAAAACAAAAGAAAAACTAGAAAATGATAAAGAAAATGCATACTTCTCATATAAACTAGCAACTATCTATAAAACAATAGACTTTGAATATACTTTTGACAGTATCAAATACTTAAAACCAAATACTGAAGCATTAATAGAAAAATATAAAGAACTAGAATTCAATTCATTCTTAAAGACTATTCCAACTAAAGTAGATAAAAAAGATGTAACTTATACAGTGGTAAAAGGAAAAATAGAAATAGAAGGTAAAAAAAGTCTTTACATAGAACTAGATAATACTAACTATAACAAAGCAAACTTCATAGGTGCATCTATCTATGATGGAAAGAATGCATATTATTTTGATGAAGCAAGTCTACTTTTAAATAGAGACTTACTAAAAGATATATTAGTAACTTTTGACTATAAAAAGAACATAGTATTTTTAAATAAACTTGGTATCGAAACACATACATCATTTGATACATTAATTGCTTCATACTTACTTGAATACAACGTTAAAGATGATGTTTCATATATAAGCACAACATATGGAATAGAAATACCTTACTATGACACAATTATTTCTAAAAAGAATCCACTTAGTGAAGAAGAAATAATTACTTCAATAGTTAAAAAATCTAAATTCTTATATGATACATATGAAGACTTCAACAACAAATTAAAAAATGAAAATCTTTATGATCTTTATACTAATATAGAACACCCTCTAATAGAAGTACTATCTACTATGGAAATAAATGGTATAAGTGTAAGACCAAATGTAATAGAAGATTTATCAAAAGAATTAAAAGAAAGACTATTTATAATAGAAAATAAAATATATGAACTAGCTGGTGAAACATTTAATATAGGAAGCCCTAAACAACTAGGAGACATCCTTTATGAAAAGATTGGTCTTCCTAAAGGTAAAGGAAAGAACGCAACATCTACTGCTCATGATGTATTAATTAAATACAAAGATAGATTCCCAATTATTAATGAAATACTAGAATATAGAAACCTTTCTAAACTAGTAAGTACATACCTAGATACATTTAATAGTTATATTTTAGAAGATGGAAAGATACATACGATATATAAACAAACAGGTACACGTACTGGAAGACTTTCATCAATCGAACCAAATCTTCAGAATATACCTGTAAGAAGTGAAGAAGGAAAGAAGATTAGAAAAGCATTCATTCCAAGTACAAATGGATACCTTCTATCAAGCGATTACTCACAAATTGAACTAAGAGTACTTGCTCATATAAGTTCTTCTGATAGCCTTAAAAATGCATTTATTCACGGTGAAGATATACATACACATGTAGCTAGTGATATATTTGGTATAAGAGAAAGTGAAGTAACACCAAATCAAAGACGTACAGCTAAAGCAGTAATATTTGGTATAGTCTATGGTATAAGTGGTTATGGACTAGGTGAAAACCTTGATATAAGTGCTAGTGAAGCAAAAAAATATATAGATAAATATCTAACTCTATACCCTGAAGTAAATAATTATATGAAAAATATTGTTGAAGAAGCAAAGAAAACTGGTGAAGTAAGAACTCTATTTAATAGAAAAAGAGAAATAGAAGAGTTAAAAAATACAAACTATATGATTAGAGCAATGGGTGAGAGAATGGCACTTAATACTCCAATACAAGGAACAGCTGCTGATATACTTAAAATGGCTATGGTAAAACTTCATAATATATTAAAAGAAAAGAACTTAAAAACTAAAATGTTATTACAAGTTCACGATGAATTAATATTTGATGTTCCAGAAGACGAAATAGAAGAAGTAAAAGAAATAGTAAGAGATACTATGGAAAACATATATAAATTAGATGTACCACTAAAAGTAGAAATAAACTATGGAAAAGACTGGTATGAAGCAAAATAAAAGTGACTTAAAAAGTCACTTTTTAACTGGTATATTTTTAATCTCTTTATCCATTATGTCACACATTATCATAGAGTAAATACTACTAACTCTTTTTTCTATTTCTAAAGTTTTATAACTAGTATCAAACTTATTAAGTATTTTTACGTCTATATTGTCTTTAATACTATTTAAATGTTTTTTACCAATATTATCAAATCCAAGTATTCTTATATATTCTATATTCTTAGTTTGATCTCTCTCATCCTTAGTAAATGAACAAAGTATATGGTTAAGCATCCTAGATATTTTATTATAAGTATATCTCTTAGTCTTAATATTTTGAATTAACTCTTCAAGACTATTAGATTTATCTATAGAATTTCTAATTCTAGTACTTAGTCCTTCATCTACATCTAAATATTTTTCTAAATTACTTTCAGAATTTATTTTGTATTTTAAAAATTCAAAATACTTATTATTAAGTTTAATATCTTTTAATTTTAAATACACATCGTTTGGTACATAATCTTTAATATCAATACCATTACTAATCTTATTTCTAACGTTAGATGCTGAAATAATACTATCATTAGATTCTATATCATGAAAATCATTAGTTCTTTTTATATTAAATATTTCTATATTATATTGATTCTTAATTATCTCTTTTATATAACTCAAAGCAAGTAAATCATTAGGTTCAGCTATTTCTATATCTATAAGTTTCTTTAATGCTTTATTTAAAGCAGTAGGGTAGTTAACACCAGAGTCTAACTCTTCTTTTACGATTTTCTCATATTTTGGATCATTTAATTGAGTTACTGCACATTTCTTTATATCACCAATACTATCTCTTTCAGTACCAAAACATATAGTATCTACTTTTAAATAATTAAGTATCTTTATAGCAGCACTAGCAAATATATCACTACTTTGAGTACTATAAACATAAGGAAGTTCAACTACTAAATTAACTCCATTATTAAGAGCGACTTCTGCTTTATCAAATTTATTAAGCACTGAAGTGTCTCCTCTTTGAGTAAATGATGAAGAGCAAACAACTATAATAGTTGAGTCTTTATACTTTTCTCTTATTTTATCTATTTGATACTTGTGTCCATTATGAAATGGATTATATTCAGCAACTATACCAATTACTTTATTCATGACTTTCCCTTTCTATCTTTCTAACTAAATTCTTAACTGATCTTATTATTCTTGCTTCACTAAACATTATATCAGGATATGAGTATGGCATCTTAAATCCATTAAATTCTCCAAGCATACCTTTATCATTAGAAGCATCTCCTATAGTATAGATATCCTCTTTTCTTATTCCCTCAATATCACTTACTACATATATACCATCTTTTTTATCAAGTTCTTCTTTAAATATAATTACATTCATAAAAGAAAAACTATTTAAAAAAGCAATTTCTTCTCTTACCATTCTTGCATCTAAAGAATTCTTAAATTTTAAAGTACAAACTATTTCACATACATTATTATAGTCACTTGTACTTCTTCCATAAGCGTCATGCAATTCTACGCTTTTAACAAATCCAAAGTGTTGAAGATATTTAAGTGTTTTTCTAACAGCCTCTATTAATAAAGTATTTTGAAATAATATATTATCTTTATGATCAAACACTATACTACCATTACTACATATTAGATAGTTATATGGTATATGATATTTAGTAATCTCTTTTTTTATTGATTCATAATTTCTTCCAGTTGCGAATGCAAAGATATGTCCATTATCCATAAACCTTTTAACAGCATCTATATTTTTATTTATTTTAGATAATTTATTATCTTCATTAAAAGTACCATCATAATCACTAACTAATAGTTTCATAGAGTATCCCCCTCACGAAAATTATAACAAAATACTAATAATTATACAAATTTTATAATAAAATATTAAAATTCTCTTGATATTTTCCTCTTTTTATGAGAAAATACTTTAGCGAAGTGAAAAAGATATATTTTTACGACCTGATATAAAAGGAGGAATAAAAATGAGATTAGACATTACTTTATTTGGTGCTTTACCATTTAGAAGAATTAGTAAAACTGCTAAAAGACAAAGAAGAACACATTTAAAGAAAACTGCTCCAACAGTTACTACTTGTACTAATTGTGGTGCTGTAGTTGCTCCTCATAGAGCTTGCACAAAATGTGGTTATTACAAAGGTAAAGAAGCTATCAAAGTTACTAAAGAAGAAACAAAGTAGTCAACTAATGTTGGCTTTTTTTGTTATCTTATGTTATACTTCTTTTAGGATGGTGAATAAATGAATAACGTAGTAGAAGCTATAATAGAAATTCCTTATAGAAGTAGAAATAAATTTGAGATAAAAAATGGTAAGATTAAATTAGATAGAGTTTTATATTCAGCTATGGCTTATCCAGCAGAATATGGTTTTATTGATAATACACTTGCAAACGATGGAGACCCATTAGATATATTAGTTATCGGAACAGAACCAACATATCCAGGATGTATTATTCCAGCAAGAGTAGTTGGATGCTTAAAATTAATTGATAATGGTTTTGAAGATTATAAAATCATTTCAGTAGTAGACGTAGATCCAAGATATAATGAAATAAACGAGCTTAAAGACTTATCTGAATTTATTCTAGAAGAAATTAAAAACTTCTTTGAAAATTATAAATCACTTCAAAATATTAAAGTAGAAGTAGGAAAATACTATAATAAAGAAGAAGCTTTAAAAGTTATAGAAGAATCTATAAAAAGATATAAAGGTGAAACTAAATAGAAGTTTAATACTTCTTTTTTTTTTATGCTTGAAATCATAAAAAAGTTGCATATCAAAAGAGAATATGTTATAATATAACACGATTTTTATAAGGGGTGAAATTATGGCGACAAAAGAAGAAAAATTTAAAATGATACAAGAATATGCTGATTCAACATTTCTAGTAGGAAAATCTAATCAATTAAAGAATTGTAGAAATCTAGCAAAATTTTTACAAACTAAAAAAATATCTTTAACAATAGATGACACTAATGATTTAATTAAGGATTCATTATCTTTAAAAGAAATGTTAGATACCATCTTAGATATAGAAGGTATTATGGATATAGTAGGTAATGATACTATTGGAGCAATGATTACATCATATTCTATGCTTACTGGTAAAGAAATAAAAGAAAAAGAAGTAGTAGAAGAAGTAGAAGAAGTTCATCATATAATTAAATTTATATATTAATATTTCTTCTTTAATATTTTTCATATTCCTAATGTCAAAAGAGCCA
>SFTR01000069.1 GCA_004560915.1 bacterium
ACCTTTAAAAATATCCAATAATTTATCATAAATTCCAAATCCAGATAACATACAACCAACTATAACAAGAATAGTATTCATATGTCCTGGAGTAAATTTAGTTTTTTCTAAAACATACTGAGATACCGCACAAACAAAGCCACAAAATAAGAATGCAAGTAAATATGTCACTAAAGCACCTCCAAACTCACAGCATGACTAACTCCAGGCATAGCGATACTTTGATTAGAACTTATAACTGAATGTAAAGATCCAGTACCAACAACTAATATTTTCTTGTATTTATTTAAAGGTAAAATATAATCAAAAAGTGTTAAAGGTAAACAAAGAGGTCCACTTCCACCAGCATATATATTATCTTCTGTATATATTATACTTCCAGAATCTATAACGTTATCTAGAGTTTCTTTGTATTTCTTCTTATAATACATCTGCATAATCTTAGTTCCATAAATACCTAAGTCCCCCGTAAGAATCAAATCATAATATTTATAATTTCTCCCAGTACTTTCTAGATGACTATGTATAACTTCAGCACAAGAAGGTGCCATAGCACTACCCATATCATTAGCATCTTTATGATTAGTTTGAGTAACATATCCAAAAGTACCACTTTCTATTTTTAAATTACTTTTCTCATTACTTAAAAGTACACTAATACTACCACTTAATGTACAAGTATTAATCATCTTACGAAGTGTCCCATACTCTACAGGAAATCTAAATTGTTTTTCACTAACTAAATTATGACCTGAAACAGTAATAATAGTATTTTCATTTTTATTATCTATTATGTTAGCACCTATAATTAGTCCTTCAACAAACGTAGCACAAGCACTATATATTATACAACTGGGAATTTTAAATTTGCTTGAGGCAAGACTACTCGCAAGACATTGGTTTTGTAAGTCTCCATTAATAAGTAAATTAACTTCTTTAGTAAGTTTCTTACTCTTCATAAGTAATCCTTTAATAGTAGTTTCTTGATACTTACTTTCAGCAAGTTCGATACTTTTTTCATTTACATAATAGTCATCAATTACTTTATCAGGATTATTCATAACTATAGGTTTATATTTAGTAGATGCAAGAAGGGAAAATTTATCATTAATATATACATTATTAAAATAGTATGTCATAATATCACACTCCTTACAAAACCAAATATTATTCCAAAGAATACACCATATAATATAATACTTCCAGTAAGTTTAAATATTGAAGCACCTATTCCTTTTATGAATCCTTCACTTTTAGCATCCATTGCACTACTTGTCATAGTATTAGCAAACCCTGTAGCTGGCACAATAAGTCCACATTTGAATATACTAAGTACTTTATCAAAAACACCAAGTCCAGTAAGAACAGAACCTATCACTATAAATGTAGAAAAAGTATAAAAACTAGCATCACTCAAAGTAATATTAAATATTTTAAAATAAAGTTCACACATAACTTCAGCTATTATACCAACTACTCCACCACTTAAAAAAGCAATCATTACATTCTTAAATACACTTTCTTTTCCTATAACACTACTAACTAACTTGTCATATTCCTTATTATTCATTTTGTCACCTACACTTATTTTTACCATTTTTATATTTTAAATACATAATTGTTGTCAAAATGATAAAGTTATGTTAAAATTAACATTGTTATGGCTCATTGGTGAAATGGTTAACACATCGCCCTCTCAAGGCGACATTCATGGGTTCAAATCCCATATGAGTCACCAGTATAAAATTAAGTCCCTTTATTAGGGACTTTTATTTGGATTTAAAAAACAATAAATAATATAAATAAATTAAATGTAATCAAAGATAAAAAAATCATTTACACTCCTATTTACGCCAAACTTTATAAATATATGAAAATGTTATATAATATAGATAGGTGATTAAATATGTGGAGATTTATTGTTATCTTATCATGTAAACTTGCTAATAAACTAAGTATACTAACTGGACATGAAGGAAGTGTCATAGGAGGAAAAGTAGCTCATAAACTTGATAAAAATATTTTAAAAAAGATTAAACTACCAAAGTATGTAATTGGTATCACTGGATCAAGTGGTAAAAGTAGTTCAACAGAACTTACCTATAACATACTAACTAAAAATGGATACAACGTTGTATATAACAAAGAAGGGAGTAACACTATTAATGGTATAACTTCCCTAGTACTTAATAATTCATCACTATGTGGTAAGTTAAAAGCAGATGTTCTTCTTATGGAATTAGATGAACAATTCTTAAAATATATTTTTGAATATATTACACCATCTCACTTAATGATTACAAATATTACAAGAGACCAACCACCAAGAAACGCTCATCCAGAAAATATATATAATGCAATTAAAAATTCAATACCAGCAGGTACTCACCTAATACTTAATGTAGATGATCCATTCGTAAATAGAATTAGAATCAATCATAAAGGTGAAGTTACTACATATGGTATGGCACAAAACAACTATTCAAGACCAAGTAATCTTAATAATTTAGATGCAGCTTACTGCCCTATTTGTAATTCTAAACTTGAATATGATTTCTATCACTATGGACACATTGGTTCATACCATTGTCCTAAATATCACTTCAATCGTGGTAAACCAAACTATGAAGCAAAAGATATTGATGTAGATAATGAACAAATAAAAATAAATGATAATATAGTTCATCTACCATCAAACTTCTTATATACAGTATACTTTGTAACTGGCTGTTACGCCTTAACACATGAAATAGGAATTAAAGAAGAAGATATATTAAAAGTATTAAATGATGAAAATATTAAAACCAAAAGAATGGAAATATATGACTTTGATAATAGAAAATGGCAAATGCTAGTAAGTAAGAACGAAAACAATTTAAGTTATAAACAATCCTTAGACTACATACTACATCAAGAAGGAGATAAAACTATAATATTAGGTTTTGACTCTTCAAGTAGAAGATATAAAGAAAATGATATTTCTTGGATATGGGATATAGACTTTGAATCATTAAATGACTCAAGTATTAAAAATATAATATTAATTGGTAAATTCTGTTATGATATGAAAGTTCGTATGGAATACGCAGGTATTAATGAAGATAAAATAATTTTAGTAGAAAATTTAGATAACTTAAGTGAAACAATCAAAACTAAAACAACTGGTAAAATATTCTCAATGGTATGTTTTGATAAAGAGATACAACTTAAGAAAATTATAAAGGAGGAAAATAATGATTAATGTATTACACTTATATTATGACCTTCTAAACCTATATGGAGAAAACGCTAATACAAGATGTATAGTTCAAGAATTAAAAAGAAGCAATATAAAAGTTAAAGTAGATTTAAAAAGTCTAAATGATAAAATTGACTTTGAGAAATATGATATTATTTATATAGGTAGTGGTTCAGAAGAATCATTAAAACTAGCCCTATCAGATATATTAAAAAGAAAAGAAGATTTAAAAAAATATATAGAATCTAATAAATATTTAATACTTACTGGTAACTCAATGTGTATGTTTGGAAAGTATATAGATACTAAAGATGAAAAATTAGACGCCTTAGATATATTTAAATATCATACTAAATATATAACTGAATTATTACATACTAACGAAGCATCAAATCAAAGAATAGTTGGTGAAGTAAGAGGAAAATCAAAATTAATAAAAGAAGAAATAATAGGATTTCAAAATAGATGTGATTATATTTATGATGTTAAAACTCCTCTATTTGAAGTACAAGAAGCATATTCAAACGATGGAACAAACATTAAAGAAGGATTTACTTATAAAAACGTATATGCTACTCACATAATAGGTCCTCTACTTATTAGAAATCCATACTTTACTGATTATATATTAAAAAGTTTATGTAAAACTAAAAAATTAAATTATATAGTTGAAGAAACAACTTCTAAAGAAGCATATAAAAAGTACTTAGAAAATTTTAACTAAGTACTTTTTAATTATAATATTCTCATGTATTCTCTCCAATGTTCTTCATCTTGAATCTCACTAGCATCTCCTAAAGTATTAACTTCTTTTCCTACTCTTTCAGATAATTTCTTTTTATATGCTTTTAAGAATGGTAATAAATCTCCTTCTTTATATAAATCACATAATTCTTTATCTGCGTTTACAAAGTCATCAAAATATCCATCTACTAAAAATGTTTTAACAGTATACGCTAACTGACTAGCATTATCTTGATATATCTTATCATCATCATCTTCTACTATATGATAGTCATCAGTATCCACCATATAAAATCTTTCAGTAGAAGTACTAAACAATGTATTATAAGGTAAATCATCTGTTAATATACCTTTTCTTGATATCTTTCTCATATCTACTAAAGTAGTCATATACGCTCTTCTAATAGAGTCTAAATCAACTATTAAAGGGTCTAACTTATATAACGATTTACCTCTTGCTGCATGAGCAAAATATCCTACATCTCTTCCTTCTAAAGTAATAACTTCATAAGGAAATAAATATGTTGGATTTAAAGCATCAGAAAATCTTAAGAAATCTAAATCTCTATATTCAAAATGTCTATATTCTTCTAAACTAAGTGCCATATCAAATATTTTAATAACTGCTTTAGTCCTTTTATCATAATATGCACTACCTTTAGATCCAAAATTTATAAATGAACAATTTCTTTTTAGATAATAATCTAATTCACTTTTACTTCTAAATATCATACTAACCCCCATTAGTGCTCCATATTATACCACAAATTCAATAAAAAAGGAAGTCATTTCTTACTTCCAATTTTTTCTCCATATTTAACGTTAGTTTCAATATTCTCTAAACTATTATTATAAATATCTTCATCAATGGTTATTATATCTTTTTTAACAAGTAATACTATAGTTGAACCACCAAACTCAAAGTATCCTTTTTCTTCACCTTTTTTAAATTTATATTCTTCATGATTATTAACTATTCTACCTACTCCTAAAGCACCTACTTCTACTTCTATAACTTTATCAAAATTATTAGTATTTAAAATAGTATATTCACGTGTATTTGTTTTATAAAAATTATAGTGTTTAAGTGCTATAGGCTGTACTGTATGAAAAATTCCATCTATATGAATATTTTTACCCTTAGTACCACTATCTATATAACAATATCTATGATAATTATCAGTAGAAAGTCTAAATACTAAAGCATAACCACCTCTATATTCATTCATTATATCTTTATCTACTAAAGTATCTATTGAATAATAAGAATCCTTTATTTTAAGAGTTAAATCATCATTTATTTTATACACAGTAAGTTTACTATCACAAGGACTAATAAAAACATTCTTATGTGCATTTATTGGTCTTTTAGATTCTACTACTTTACGAATAAAAAAATCATTATAGGAAGTATATTTTTGTTTAGAATATTCATATATATTTATATCATTCTTATCAATAAACTTATCTACTCTTTTTAATGAATATTTACTATTCATATATTTACCCATAAGATTACTAAATGTTTTACTAATAAAAGGTTTTAAAATTATTCTTCCCAGTAATGTATCATAAAAAAAATTAAGAGTTTTACTAGACTCTATAATTATATTTTTTTTACTATTTCTATCTCTAACTATATATTTCATATAAACTTACCAGCTAATATTAAAAGTATTTCTATAACACCAATAATTATAAAACCTATCATTACTTTAATACCAGGTTTTTTAATTTTAATTTTACTAACAAAAAGTACAGCCACTACAAATAATAAAACTCCATATACAAGTATAAAATATTTACCTAAGTATTTTCTAAATATATATAAGAATGGGAATATTAACGCAGATGATGTAACTGGAAGACCTGTATATTCTTTTACTGGTGTACTACTATTTCTAGTTATTTCAAGTACATTAAAGTATGCTAAACGTATTAATGCAGCAAGTGGATATATTATTATTAATGGTACTAAGTATGTACACTTTATACCTAAAGAATAACCTAT
>SFTR01000070.1 GCA_004560915.1 bacterium
GAATTTGAATTAAAAGGAAGAGAATATAAATTTTATAAAGTATCAAGATGTGAAGACGTTGCAACAGTTTATGAGGGACTACTTGATGAACAATTAATAGAATTGAAAATTGCAAGCGATGAATCAGATGATGATTTGATAAAAGAAGAAGGAAAAATTCTAAGTGAGTTAGATCATTTATCAATACCAAAATTAATTTCAAAAGCAAAAATAAATGGCAGAAATGCCGTAATAGTAGAAAGAAAAGATGGACTCACTATAGAAGAAATAAAAAAATATTATGGAAATTTAAGCGGTGAACATATTTGCTGGATATTAGAAAGATTACTTTCAGTAGTTGGATATTTGCATTCTAAGAAAATCGTTCATGGAAATATAAAAAGAGAAAATGTTTTAATTGACCCATCTACTCACAATGTGTCAGTTACTGATTATTCACTTTGTATTGAAGAAGCTAATAAAGAAACGAGTAAATATAAAATAGTAAATGAGACATTCTCACCAAAATATGTCGGTAAGGATGCAAAAGTCATTCCAAATGTGGATATATATGCAGTTGGTATGTTAGCAATAGATTTATTAGGAGGTGATATGGATAGGGTAGCTTTGCCAGTAAATGTAGATGTGAAAGTAAGGTCATTCATTAGAAAATTACTAAGTGAAAAAGAAAATGATGCGTGGGCATTATGGAACGAACTAATACAAATAAGAAATGAAGTGTATGGTCATCAAAGATTTAAAACACTAGAAAGAAAAGTAAATTAGGAGGATTATATGGGAAGTTATAGTTATGATAGAGATGTTTATAGTGGAAGTAGTTATGATAGTTGGGGAGCAAGCGATTATTCATCAAGCAAGTTAAATAGTACTTCACTAGATAGTAAAATGTTACCAAAGGGAAAAATAATAAAAAGTGATGCTAAAACACCAATTGTAATAGTATTAGATGTTACAGGTTCAAATATTAATTTTGCAAGATTAGTATATGATAAATTTCCAATGTTCTATGGAGAATTAGAACAAAAAGGTTATTTAAAAGATTTTGATATATCAATTTGTGCAGTTGGAGACGCGTACACAGATGATTATCCAATACAAATAAATGACTTTGCTAAAGGATTAGAAATAGATAGTAATTTAGAAAAGTTGGTTCTTGAAGGAGCTGGGGGAGGACAAGTACAAGAATCATATGAATTAATGGCACATTACTTAGCAAACAATACAGAATTTAGAAAAGATGCAAATCCAATGGTATTCTTTGTAGCGGATGAAGCACCTTATAAAGATTTAAATCTTAGTCAAGCAGAAGGTATAGGAATTCCAGCAGAAAAAGGATATAAACCATTTGAAGCATTAAATAAGAAATTTAAAGATAATGTATTTGTAATGCTAAATAGATACTGTGGAAATAAATTTAGAAGTGATATTACTGATGCATGGAAAGAGGTATTACCTCCAGAGCATGTAGTTAGAATACCAGAAGAAAAGGCAATTATAGATTTAATATTAGGAGTTATAGCTATTCAAAAACAAGATTTAGAAGTATATGCTCTTGATATGAAAGGAAGAGGGCAAACTACTACTAGAATTGAAGGAGTAACAAAGTCATTACAAGAATTATCAAATAGTACTGAGATAGCAAATGTTAACACAGATATAGGAATGAGTTTATCATTAAAACCAAATACAAACAAAGGAAGAAGATTGTAACAACAATCTTTTTTTTAGGTAAAAACTATGTTAAAATAATTACTAGGTGATAGAATGAAAGCTTTGATAACAGGAGCTTCTAATGGTCTAGGAGCAGATTTTGCAAAAGAACTTTCAAAAGAAGGCTATGATTTAATTTTGGTAGCAAGATCAAAAGATAAATTAGAAAAAATTGCTAAAGAATTGAAAACAAATGTTGAAATCGAAGTAATGGATCTAAGTGTAAAAGAAAATGTTTATAAATTGTATAATAAGTATAAAGGAAAAGTAGATTTATTAATCAATAATGCAGGATTCGGAGCATTTGGTAAATTTATTGATACTGATTTAGATAACGAACTTAATATGATAGATTTAAATGTTATTACTTATCATATGTTAACTAAACTATTCTTACAAGACTTTGTTAAGAAAGATAAAGGTGAAATACTTAATGTTGCTTCCTCTGCCGCATTTGAGCCTGGACCACTTATGTCAACATACTATGCAACCAAATCATATGTTTATAATCTAAGCATGGGAATATATGAAGAATTAAGAAGAGATAAAAGTAATGTAAAAATCCATATCCTATGTCCTGGTCCAGTTGACACTGGCTTTAATGAAAGAGCACACGTAAAATTTGGAGTAAAATCACTACAAAGTAAAGATGTTGTAAAGTATACATTAAAGTGTATGAATAAAAATAAATTAATAATTATACCAGGATTTACTATAAAACTAGGAGTATTTGCAAATAGACTATTCACTAGGAAATTCATAGTAAAATGTACATACAAAATACAAAAATCTAAATCATTAAAATAGGAGCAATTATGAAAATAGTAAAAATAAACTCACTAGGATGTCCATCATGCATAATAATGAATAAGATAATAAATGAGTTAAAAAAAGAATATGAAGATATAGAATATGAAGACTACGACTTTGATTTTGATGATATAGAAAAATTTAACGTAGGTAAAATTCTTCCAGTATTTATCTTTTACAAAAATGACAAAGAAATAACCAGACTATGTGGAGAACACAAAAAGGAAGAATTTATAAGGATTATAGAAGGTGAACTATGAAAAAGACATTAAAAGTATTATTATTTTTACTTCTATTTATTCCATTCTTAGTATTTGGAAGTGAAAAAAATTTAAATATTTATTTATTTTATGGTGATGGATGTCCTCACTGTAAAGAAGAGGAAAAATGGTTCGAATCTTATTTGAAGAAAAATGATTACATAAAAATACATAGATATGAAGTGTGGTATAACAAAGATAATCAAGAAAAATATTCAAAAGTGCATGACATATTAAATGATACATCTAGTGGAATTCCATATTTGATAATTGGAGAAACAGTAATCTCAGGATTCGATGAAGAAATAACTCCAGAAAGAATAAAAAATGCAGTAGAATATTACAAAAATATAAATTATAAAGATAAAGTAGGTATTTATCTTGGAATAGTTGAAGATAAAAACGAAGAAGAAACAAAAACAGATTATCAAGAATCAGAAGTGAAAATACCTATACTTGGTAAACAAAAAATAAAAGATGTTTCAATAGGTCTATCAGCAGTTGTGATTGGCTTAGTTGATGGATTCAATCCTTGTGCAATGTGGATACTTTTATTTCTTATATCAATGTTACTTGGAATGAAAAATAGAAAAAGAATGTGGACTCTAGGCATAACATTCTTAGTATCATCAGCTCTAGTATATTTCTTATTCCTAATATCTTGGTTAAATCTAGCAGTATTCTTAAATAAAATACTATATATTAGAGTTGCAATTGCATTCGTAGCCGTTTTATTTGGTGTAATTCAAGTAAACTCATTCTTCTTTAAAAAAGATGATGGATGTGAAGTAGTAGATACAAAAAATAGAAAGAAAATAATAAAATCAATTCAAAAAATTGTTAAAGAAAAATCATTCATACTAGCACTTTTAGGAATAATATTATTAGCAGCTTCAGTTAATATCGTAGAACTTCTTTGCTCATTAGGCTTACCTGTAATGTTCACACAAATATTAACAATAAATGAAGTAAGCAAGTTTGGACAAATACTTTATTCATTAATATATATTTTATTCTTTATGATAGATGATATTATAATATTTATAATTGCCATGAAAACACTAGAGATAAAAGCAATATCAAATAAATATGGAAAGTATTCACACTTAATAGGTGGACTTATAATGATTACAATTGGAATACTAATGATATATAAACCAGAATGGTTAATGTTTAATTTTTAGGACAAATGAACAAAAGTTTATTATTTACATATAATAAGTTAGGTGATATATGTGAATGATAATCTTTTTAATAGGATAACAGAAAAAACAAACGTAGATAAAGATACAATAATAGGTTTAGCAAGAAAACTACAAGAAGGAAACTTCAAAGATAGAAACACTCTAAAAGAAATAATACATGAACTATCTGATATAACTGGGAAAGAAGTATCAGAAGAAAAAGAAAATAAAATAATAGATATGATAGTAAATGATAAAGTACCAAAGGATCTTGAAAAGTATGTGTAAAACATATTTTTTATTTTGTTTAAGCGTGTTTTATGTTATAATTAATTTAGAATTATATAAAAGAGGTAAAAGGAATGAAGTTGTTTGTAAGCATTTTAACAAAAAAATGGATTTTATCTTCTATTATTGTTATAACTTTATGCATAACTCTAGCTGTAACATACGCACGATTCTTTGTAACATCAGATAATCATAGAGTAAGTGAAATGTATGTAACAGAGTTAACTTATAAAATTATTAAAGATTCTACAGAAATAACAAAGTTAACAGTAGAACCAGGAGAAAACAATATAGAATTAGTTGTAAATTCAAATAACAATATAGATACAAAATTCAAACTAGCTTATAAAGAAGATGATAATATAGAAATAACATATTTTAAAGATAATGCACTACCATATGGAACACTAACAAGCAAATCAAATACTAACACTATAAAAATATCAATAGATAATAAATCATTAAATAATATAGATGTTGAATTATCTGTATATGGTGGCTATAGTTTTAATGAATTAGGTGATGTAATAGTACCAACTGGATATAAAGAAATAAATGAAGAAGTAAGTAAATGGTATTATACATGTGACTCAAATACAGATAATTTAAATTGCAAAATGGTAGAAGCAGATACTCCTCATAGTGACACAGAAGCAAGTGAACATGTAACATCTGCTAATGGAATAGACTTTGCTAAAATATCAAGTGATACTAATGGAAAAGGATTATATTATACTTCAGGAATTCAAACAGAAGAGGGAAGAAGAGTTTACTATTATAGAGGAGCAGTCACAAATAATTATGCTTTGTTTGGTGGATATTGCTGGAGAATAATAAGAACTAATGAAAATGGTGGTATAAGATTAAGATATGATGGAAGCCTTGTAAACGGAAATTGCGTACAAACAGGAAATACTGCATCAATAGATACAATAGCTTTCTCAAGCGCATCTAGTAATAATGCAGGTATGGGTTACATGTATGGAACAGCAGGAAGTTCATCATACGAAGAAGAACATGCAAACATAAATGAAAGTAATGCAAAACAAACACTAGATAACTGGTATAAGACAAATATTGAAAGTAATGAAACATATAAAAGTAAAGTTGATAATGTAATTTATTGTAATGATAGATCACTTGCTACAAGAGATAAAATAGGTAACACATCAAATACTAAAAAAGGATATGCAGCAAATATAACATTCTACGGATTTACTGAAAGAGTAGTTGCTACAGATTCTTGGGCTCCACTTTCAGGAGGAAAACCTACATTTAGATG
>SFTR01000071.1 GCA_004560915.1 bacterium
TAAGAATCCTTAATAGTATTTTCTTTTAATTCATGTTCTTTAGCAATAATAGTAAGTTCACTACTTAAGTCAGATATTTTCTTATCTTTTTCAGTTATTGCTTTTTGTATTTCAAGTTCACTTTTAGATGCCTGTAATTCTATTTTACTTTTAAGTTCAGCTATTTCTAAATCACGTTTAGATAGTTCTTCTTGATATTGCTTTTCTAGTTTTGATAGAGTTTGTTCTTCTTTAGTTTTAAGTTCACTCTTTAGAGTAGTTATTTCTAAATCTTTTTCATTTAATGATTTAGTTAGTTCTTCTTTGATATGTGCTTCAGCAAGTTTAATACTACTTTCTTTATCTCTTTTGTGTTCTTGTTCTCTTAGTTCTAACTCTTTTTCAAATTCTTTATCTCTTATTTGTTTTACTACTTTATCATAATCACTTTCATCTATTTGAAAGATTGTTCCACAGTTTGGACATTTTATTTCGTTCATTGTTCCTCCTTATAAATATAGGCTTTTACCTACTACATAGTCATTGATATCAAATCCATTATTTTGTGCAATATTTATGAGTTCACTTGGACTAGCGTTTTCTACTCTTGATAGTTCAATCATTGCTTGTGGTGAACCATTAAACATTGCTACACCAAAATAATCTATTAAGTCTTTTCTAAGTCTTTCTATATCAATTTCATAATTATTCATTTCACACCTCACATTTACATTATAACATACAAAAAGAAGTTTATTTCTTTAAACTTCTTACATGTCTTTCAATTCTTGATTTGTCTTCAAGCGTTAAAAATGCATGAGGATATATTGTTGGATAAATTTCATTTGAATATGGTTTATAACCTGCTCTATCTACATTTCCAAACATTCCTTGCATTGTTAAACATACTTGATATAATTCATCATTTACTACTACTCCAGTCCACATATGGCTTTCTCCTGTTGGAATCGAACCCGAAATCAATTGACAGTTAACATCTAAATATGGGTTAAATAACATTGATCTATATAATCTTGACTGTCCTTCACATACACCTGATTTATGTGTTAGAGTTCCATATGGTTTTGATTCATAACGTGATTCAGATGGTTTTAAAACAATACATCCACGTTCTCTAGAGCTCATTGTTCTATCACCTGCAAATCTTATTGTGTTATGTATATCATTATAGACCAAAAACATTTTATCAAAATCAGTTAATCCTTGAAAATGATATTTACTTTCTAATATATTAGCATAATTTTCTATAAATCTTTTTAATCTTATAGCATCTTCTAAGTCGCTATTATTTGCTTTTCCATAATTGAAATATAACTTTTCACTTAGTGTTCTTATTACGTTATCTGGTAACCATATTAAGTCATCTTGACCTAAACCAATAATTTTACCTTGTGCTTCATCAAGTCTTAAACTAGCTAATTGACTTGGATTTCTATTAATTGTTAATATTAAAGATGTTACATCTTTATATCTCCAGTTCATACGTTTCATTAATTCATTATATAATCTAAAAGAATCATCTGATGTATAAAATATAATTTGCCTTACATTTGGCATTGAATTAATTTTTTCAAGTAAATATAATCTTTTTAATTTTTCATCTATAGTGTTTGGTACTGTTTCATCAAATATAACAAAGTCTTTTTCATATGAATCATTAGGCTTTGCTTCACTAATGAATTTATCAAATTTATCATAAGTTATATGGTAAGTGATCTTTCCATTAAGTATTCTTATATTTCCTCTTATATTTGCTTTTCTTGGTTGAGATACTCTTACATCATATTGATTAGTTCTAACATAACTTGCAAATCTATCCATGATGTCCCCCTTTTAAATGTTTTGTATTATATCATAAATGATACTAATAGTCAATTAAGTGTAAATTTCATTTGGTTTACAAAATTAAAAATAGTATTTACTTTTTAGGTGTAAATACTATTTATTTTTAAGATATTTTGCTGCATTTTTAGCAGAATCTTTACCTACTTGAGATAGAGATGCTGCTGTTAAATGAATACTATTATTAACAGTTTTATCGTCTTTAGGTACTTCTTCTAATGCAAATATTTCTTTATATTCTTTATCATAAGCAACGTATCCTAAATCTGAACCAAGTATTATATCATTATTATTTCTTATTAGTTTTTCTTGTTCTTCATGAATTTTTTTAACATATTTATCAACATCCTTTTTCTCATTTAATTGCCATGATGTTTCTACTAATACGCCAAAAGATAATCCTAAATCTTTCTTTAAATAATTATGTACTTTCATATATGTATCGTAGTATTTGTTATCTTTTGATAGTTCTTCTGTAGCATCTGAACATCCTTGATACATAACATAGAATCTATTGACTACTCTGTATCCATTATTTTCTAAATATTCTACTGCGCGTAAGTATTTTTCTTTAGCTGCATCATATATATGTTGATTATCTTTATATTCTGAGTTTGTACTTGGTAAGAAGTTAGCTATTGGTTCTCCTCCATTAGATGCCATAACTGATACCATTTTATTACCTGTTTCATCATAATATGTTTTAGCAAACTGTGGAATCATATTTGTTCCATATGATGGTAAAAGTGAATAATACTCATCACCTTTTTTAGAATGTCTAAATTTATTATCTATATATATTGATTTTTCACCAAGTGTTTTAGTTTTAGATGTTATCATTTCTAAAACACTCTTATTCTTTTCATCTATTCTAAAATCATATGCTGTATTTTCTGGTATTTGTACACTAACGTAACTGAATGTTTTATATTCTTTTAATATATCTTCATCTATAAATTTAGTTAAGTCTCTTGTATCTTTTGTTTCTTGTTCATATTTATACATTCCAGTGTACCCAACCATATTAGATTGACCAAAGAATAATACTAAATCTATATCTTCTGCCCATATAGCATATAAATCTATTACTTTTTTATCCTTTTGAGTATCTATTTTTTTATTATAAACATCATTAATCCAGTCATCAGATACATCATCATATATTTTATATTCAGGTACTCTTGTATCTTTCTTTATTGACCAACCAAGTAATTTATGATTTTTGTCCCATAATTCAAATTCATATTTTTTGTTATTAATAATTCCATAGGTGTTTTTATTTCCTTCAACTAAAGTTTGTCTTAATTCAATAGTATCTTTATTATTTAAATTTCTATGATATATAACAGTTATTGATTCTTTAACATATATTTTTACTTCAGCTATTTTGTTGTCAAATGTTTTAGCAGTTATTTTAGTAATACCAGGCTTTTTAGCAGTTACTTTGCCCTCTTTATCAACTTCAGCTATATCTTTATTATCACTTAACCAAATAATGTTTTTAGCTACTGAATTCTTATTAAAACTTATTTTAATAGTAATGGATTCGTTTTCTACTAAAGATGCTTCTTTTATATCTGAGTTTATATCATCAGAAACAGTTAAAACTGATGATATATTATTTTTATTTATGTTTAAATCTACTTTACAACTATCTTTATATTTAAAACTTAAAAAAAGTATTGAACTTAAAATTGATAATATAAATACTGTTAAAATTGTAATTGTTGTTTTAATTCTATTATTCATTTTCTACACCTTAACATTTAAAATTTTAACATAATTAAGATATGTAAGCAATAAAGTATAAAGTTATTGACAAATAAAAAGTAGAAATAATTTTCTACTTAGTATATTTTTATTATCTAATGATTATTGATTCAAAATATTTTTCTTGAAATTCAGTTAAAGCTCTTATAGCATCATCACTATAGTCTTTTCCATCTTTTGAAACTATTAGTTTGTCATCGTCATCATTAGTTCTATGAATTATAGCAATTACTTTTCCTTTACTTTCTTTTACTGGTTCAAATTCTCCTAGTAAGTAGGCATCTAACTCTTCACCATCTCCGCTTACTGTATTTGGAATGTAGCCATAGTTTATCATATACATAAATCCATGTTTAGGATGACGTGTTCCGAGTGGTCTATCAATTTCAATAGATACTTCTTTGCCTAAATAATCTTTTGCATTTGTTTGCATTTGTTACTCCTCACGTAAAAAGTTCATTAACATAAATAAACTTATCTTACAATCACAATATTTTTGTAGTTTTTCATAAGCTTCCTCTAATTTTTCATCATAACTATATTCTTTAATTGTATAGTATATTAATCCAAAGAAATATGTTGGCTTATATTGAACCATTTGAAGAAATTTTTGGTGTACTTCAGGTGATAATGATTTAATTATTTTATTTAGATTATCAAAAA
Organism: bacterium; assembly: GCA_004560915.1. Next base: position 4,276 of record SFTR01000071.1, read on the forward strand.
ATTCATATATGTCGAACTTTTCTACTTTCATTATACTTTCAATTGTTTCGTTAAATTCACGGCGAAATTCTCCTTTATCATTCTTGTAACTCAAATAAAAATGTTTATTATTCATAATATTTTTCTCCTTCTTAAATATATTTTAACATATACTTTTGACCTCACTTCACTTTTTAATTAATTTTTTTCGTTACTACTATATAAAAAGAATACTATAAATATAATATTCTTTGAATAATTTTATATATTAACCTAATAATTTCCTAATATTATTTAATATACTTTCATCAATTTTATCATTTGATTTCAAAAATATTTTATGTATTTTTTTGAGATTTCTTCAAATTTATGACTACCTTTTCTTTACTTAAATCATATTTTGATGATAGTTCAACAATTGATTTTCCCCATGCCATTTTATAAGTGTTATCATAATTACATTCTCTAATTATTTGTTTAAATAATTCATATTTATTTTTCATTCTTGTTCATTATATTGAACATATTCGACAACCATACACTTGACTTAATAAACAACAAAAAAAGAAATAAAACTATTTCTTTAATAAACAATTATAACCAACCACCAACTAATTCTCTAATTAATATGTATGCAACAACAAATGGTAATGTTATTATTCCATAAACAATTATTAATTCATCGCTAAGTATTCCTCTTAATAATTTACTTTGAGGAAACAATATATTACCAAATACTATTGTAACTATAGCAATACTTCCATATAAGAATAATACATCACTATTAGTAAAATTCTTAATAGCAAGAACCATAAATACTATATTAACAATAATTATTCTAATAAAAAAGTATGGTGGACGTTTCTTTAAATTTTCATCATTCTTAATATCTTCTTTTTTAGGGACATCTATTTTAACAGCGCCACATTTATCACATTTAGTAACTCCATCATCTAACTTTTTATGACATCTATAACATTTATAACTCATAATACACCTTTACTAAAACTTTTTTATCATATACATTAAAAGCTGAATCGGTATAGTAATAATACCAAAAAATAAATATAGCTCAGTATAAAATAATACTTTTAATATAACACTCTTAGGAAAAGCAATTTTACCTAATATTACTAAAAAGAATGCAATACCTAAATATGTAAATAATGAGCCAAGAGAAGTATAGTTAAAAAATCCATACACTATAACTCCAGCACTTAAAAACATTATTATGATTGAAGTTAG
>SFTR01000072.1 GCA_004560915.1 bacterium
TTTTGTTATACCCATTACTATGCTATTGTCGATTATACTATCAAAATTATCATCTGGATTAGTAGTTTCAACGATAGTTAAAGCTGATAAATTAAGACTTGTTACAATTGTAGCAGTGAATAAACATGTCCCAAAAACAGCTTTTTTAATCCATTTATTCATTTTACTTACCTTCCTTTATTAATTTACAGATTTAACTACAGCTTTTTCAACTGCAGACTTAATATACATTTTACCATCTTTAGTTATACTAACATCACTAGATTTACCAGCAACAGTAATAGTAACAACTCCAGAAACTTTTTCACCTTTTGAACTTACAATATATAATTTATATTGTCCAACAGAACTATTTTTTACTTCTTCCCATTTAACAGAATAAGTTACATTTTCAGTTACAGTCACTGTACAAGTTACAGTTTTATTACCAACTTTAGCAGTAATAACAGCAGTTCCAGGACCAACAGCTACAACTTTTCCATTTGAATCAACAGTAGCTACTGATTTCTTGCTGCTACTCCATGTAACTTTCTTATCAGTTGCATTACTTGGATTAATAGTAACAGTTAAAGTTGAATTTTCACCAACTTTTAAACTTAAACTACTCTTTGAAAGTTTAATACTACTTACTTCGATAGTATCATCCTTTTTATTATTATTGTTGTTATTGTTATTCTTGTTATTATTTGGTTTTTTATTATCATTGTTAGTATTTGTTGTATTATTAACTTTTTCCCATTTAGCAGTTAATGTTAAATTTCCACTAACAGGAGTATTAAAATCATAATCCTTACCATTTAATAACCAACCAACAAACTTATATCCATCTCTAGTTGGATCACTTGGACGTTTTACTAAACCATTTTCATCAACTTCTAATGAAGAAACAGATGAACCTCCATCACTATTAAATATAATAGCATACTTTTGAATCTTAACTTCAGATCCAGCATCTTTTATCCATTTTGCTTTTAAAGTTATATTTTTCTCGATAGGAGTAGAAAAATCAAAAACTTTATCATCTAAGTACCAATTATCAAATTTATAACCATCCATTGTTGGATCATTAGGCTTAACAGCAGTTTCAGATTTTTTAACTTTTTGAGTTTCAACAATACTTCCACCATTACTATCAAAAACAACTTCATAACTCTTATTATTATTTACTAATAGGAAAACAATTAATCCAATAACTATTAAAGCTATAACACTAATAATTCCTACACGTTTCCTATCCATTATATATTTCTCCTTTCATTATCATAAAACCCTTTTCTTTTAATAATATCGTAATACTATCAAATCACTCCTTTCCAAAACGGATGTATAAAGATATGTATCATCTTTAAAATAAGTCATTAGTATAAAAAATTATATATTTTTATCATCTATACCATTCCGTTACAAAAATTATACCACATCAATAATTATATTACTAGTAATATAATTAATTTTATTTACATATTTTTCACTTAATGTGCTTTTTTGGTGAATAATATATAATTAAAATATCATTATATATATTAGTGAATACTAATAATTAGTTCCAGGAGGTGAATTATCATGGAAGATAGTATATTTACACTAAAAAATTATGGTAAAGTTAAACTTAACTTAAAAGAAATATTAGATAAGAAAAAAATAAGTAGACATAAATTATGTAATATGATTGGAGCAAATTATGATTTAATTACTAGATATTATAATAATTCTGTTTCAAGAATAGACTTAGACATTATAGCAAGAATATGTTTTGTACTTAATTGTACAGTTGATGAAATTATAATTTATGAAAAAAACTAATACAAAATAAAATCACTAGTAAATCCACTAGTGATTTTTATATCATTCATTTTATAAATCTGTATTTAAAGCAAATTCTAATACTCTATCATAATCATTTATAAAGTCTTCTTTAGTAGTCTCAACATAATAATCTGGTTTAAAAACAACTGGTTTAAACACTTCACTACTTACTTTATTTATTTCATCTTTATTAGAAATTCTTAGATTCATAACAGGATTTAAATAACAAGTTGATATAGCAAATCTATATTTACCAATATCTAACCACACTTGATCACCATAAGAATTAAAAGAAGTTCCTATTCCTTCACCAATAGTTATACATCCTAATTTAATTAAATCATAAAGTGCTAACATTCCAGAAGAAAATACCCTATAATCAGTTAAAACTATTAACTTCTTATCTTTATATTCACTCAAAAAATCTATTAAAGGTTTATTAAGCCTTGAATTACCACCTATATTACCTCTTAAATCTATAATAATTTTACTAATCTTATTAAAATCTAAAACTCTAATATCTTCAATTGATTTCTCTATTATATCTTTATACTCTATTTGTATTGAACTATGTTTATAAATAAGTGAATCATTAATTATTTTATAAGTACCCGGTTCTCCATAATAATATTCTTCTATATCAAATTGTTCATCAATTGTTATAACATCTTTTTTATTAATTGTCCTCTTTTCTATATCACCATCAATAGTCTTAAATTCAAAAGTTAATTCTTCACTATCTCTTAAAGATGGTAAACTAAATAATAAACTCATATTAAATAAAGCTTTTTCAAATTCATATCTTTTTCTTTCATCATTCCCATATATAATAATATCATCTAATTCATTTAATATTTTAGAAATATTTATTTCATTTATAGACTCTAAACTACTACCTCTTAATCCATCAGGATAGTTAACAATTACTTCATCACCAAAAATTCTATAATTAAAAGGAAGATTAATTGTCTTAGTTCTAAATTTCGTATGATTATCATCTTTACCATCAATTCTCTTTATAATATAATTCATAAAATAATTAAATAAATATCCATCATCTATTTTTAAATTAGATAGTAAATTTCTACATATAATTTCTAATTCTTCTTTAGTTATATTATGCCATGGATTAACATGATTCTTTTCATATTCACTTATAAATTGCTTTAAAACACTTTGATAATATTCATTCATCACATCAACACTCCTAATACTTTATAATAACATTAGCACAATTAAAAAAGATTGTAAATCACAAATCTACAATCTTTATTCTTTATTATTTACCTTCTATTTTTCTTCTACAAAACTTACAAGTACCTGTTTTAGCAGTCAACATATTATCTGCACCACAATATGGACAAATAACAACATTAGTATTCTTAGCAATCTCTCGTTTTTCTTTCATAATCATATCATTTTTTCTTGATATTTCAGCATTTCTTTTCTCTTGATTTTCTATATACGACCTAACAGAATTTTTTGTTTTATCAACAATCATACTTACTATAGAAGAAATTATCAAAAATATAATACCAACTGTTATTAATCTTTTACTATAATCTATAAAATTAACTTTATATAATTCACTATTAATAATTTTATTAAAATATGGAATATTATCAGCACTATATTCAAATAAATTAAATACATAATTTAATAATTTTGGTATTAATATTATAAGTCCAGTTGAAACTAAATAATATGGAGTCACAATTCTTCTTCTATCAGAATAATAAACAATATATCTGAAGATTATTAAACATACCCCAAGAAAAGGAAGAAAATACAACAAAGCTAATATAACTGGAATACTACATAACATTCTTATCAATATATTATCTCTCATAAGTTACCTCTAAATTATTTTTGTTCCTTATTATCATTTTTAGTAAACTCGTTCATTATAGCACTTGCTCCAGGAATACTATCAGTAAATGATTTTAACAATTTATTCTGAGAAGTTGCTCCTTGAACATTTGTATTATTAGCACCTGACATAGTTGAACTAGAAAGTCCATTAACTCTTTTAACATAGTTATCAACTTGTCTTAAATTAGTTACTTCTCTATCCGTTTCAGTTTCATATGTATGTCTAGCACCAGCATTACGATATCTACTATACATAATTATGAAATAAATAATACCTATAGATAAGAATATCCAAGAGCCCTCAAAATCATCTGCTGTTAAGAACATTAAGAATACACCTAATGCTTCTACTAAAGTAGAAATTGCAATTAATTTTGGCATATGAATTGGTACACTACCCATAGTTTCTCCAGTTCTAGCATTAACAGCTACATAATGAAGTAATTTCTTATCTCCTTTTACTTCTTGATAACTATATAACCATACTGGTAAATAAGCAGCTTTCCATTGCTGTCCTTTAATACTGAAATCTTCTTGTGACCAAGCTACACCTCTATCATAATTTTTTAATGAATCATTAGCAGCAAATCTTGCTACATCTTTAGCTTGAACATCAACTACTGTTTTAAGAGAATCTACATTTACATCTCTCTTTTCTGAAGTATAGCCTCTTAAATAATTAGCATTATATTTAACAGCATTTTCAGTATCAAAAGGCATAATAGCATTTATAACATTATTAGTTTTACTCTTATCCTCATTATTTAATCTATCACTACTTGATTCAACAGTTAATCCTTTAATTACTAAATCAAATTCTCTTTCTACATCATATAGATCAGCATCATATCTTATTTCTTGTCCATTACCTACTTTAACTGTATATGAATGTACTAAATGTTCACCTTGACCAATAAGTTTAGCATGAGAATTTACATCTACTATCATATATGGAAAATAAACGCCCATTACATTATTAGTAGTAAATTCTTTAGTAAATGTTGGATGAGCAAAGAATTTTCTTTTACCAACAAATTTTTCTATAGAACCTTTTGCTTGATCTTTAGTCATCTTAAATGGTAATACTACATCAGGTATAGCACCATTTGGTATTTGTTGATTTACTGATAATACATTTCTACACCAGTGACATCTAGCAGTACTAGCTTCACTTGTATCAATTACTACTTCTGCTCCACAACTACTACATTTGAATGTTAATACATCTTTTGTATCAGCTATTATATTTTGAGCACCTGAACCCATAACTTGACCAGTTAAATTTTTAATATCTGTTTCCATACCAGATATTTTTTCAGGCTCAAATTCATGTCTACAGAAATTACATCTTAATTTACCATTATTAGCATTTAATGATATATCAGTAGCTCCACATTTAGGACATTTATTTTGTCCATCAACTGCACCCTCATCAGTTTTAATGACCTTAGGTTCAGTTGATGTAACATTTACATTATTATTAGTAGGAGTAATATTTTCTGTATTATTCCCTTCCATAAATTATATACCTAGTAATTGTTTCTTTTTAGCTTCAAAATCTTCTTGAGTAATAATTCCTGCATCTAATAATTCTTTAGCTTTTTTAAGTTCAGCATAAGGATCAGCTTGAGCAGGTTCAGCTTGAACTTGTTGTGGTTGAGCTTCAGGTGCAGGTTGAGCAGTTGCAGCACCAGCTACATTTATAAATGGATTTTGATTAGCATTTGCAGGTTGTTGCATTCCGTTCATCATTCCAGCACCTGCTTGCATTCCCATACCCATGAATGCCATACCAGTTCCACC
>SFTR01000073.1 GCA_004560915.1 bacterium
TGGGTATTTGTTGACTACGTTAAAGATGGAAAAGTATATATTCTAGATCCAGGTAGTTCTAATAAAACAGAATTATTTCAATATGGAGGGGTAACTGAATATGCTGTTTACAAAGTTTATTAATTTTAAAAAAATTACTTTATTATTACTAGTAATCATTTTATGTTCTGGATGTTCAAGTGAACTATATTATAAGTTTGATCAAGATAAAATAGATTCTACGATTACAATAAAATATAATTCAGCTGAATTTAGAGATTATATAATAAATAGTGAAGCAAGTTCACAAATGAATACTAATATGTCTGATAGTGAAATAAAAATGACTTCAGAAGAAATGTTTGATTCATATAAAATAAATAGTTTTAAAGACAATGATTTTAAACAATATAGTGGTAAATTAACACAAGATAATGATAAATTTACATACGTATATAATTATGAATATAAATATAATGAATTTAAGAACAATAATATATTTAATAATTGCTTCTTATCTCCAGTAATAAAAGAAGACAGGAATGCATATTACTTTGCTTTATATGGGGATTTTACTTGTAGATATTCTGAAGGAATGAAACTTGTAATAGATGCTCCAGGTAAACTATTAAGTAGTAATTCAAATGATGAAAAGAATGGTAAAGCTACTTGGACAATAGATCAAACTAAGAATGATATATACTTTGCAATAAGTAAAAAAGATGTATCTAATAGTTCATTTAATAAGTTTTATATAATAGGTGGAGTAGTTCTTGGTATTGTTACAATTATTACATTATTCTTATATAAGAAAGCTAAAGAAGCATAGTACACATAAGTGTACTTTTTATTTTATATTATATTGACAGAGATACCCCTATACCCTATAATGTGTATGGTGATAAAAATGAATAAATGTACTAATTGTGTTAGAACTAAACATAGAACAGAAAATGAAAAGAAAAACTTAAAAAGAAGATTAAAAATTTTATCTGGGCAAATAAGTGGTATAGAACAAATGATAGATGATGATAGATATTGTGATGATGTTCTACTTCAAATTTCTTCTGCTACGAATGCTCTTAAAAGTTTAGGAGCAGAGATACTTAAGAATCATATGGAAACATGTATGATTGATGAAATAAATAAAGGTAATAATGAAGTGGTAAAAGATATAATTAGTTTGATGGGCAAATTAAAGTGAAAAAGATATATATATAAATAGAAGGAATGCACTGTATAAATTGTGAAAATACCATTAAATATATATTAACGTCTTATAAGAATATTAAAAGAGTTAGTTTTGATGGTTTTATAGCAGTCATTACTTGTGAAAATAAATTAAGAGAAGAGAATCTTATAAAAGTTATTAATGATATAATTTGTTTTGAAGGTGAAAGATATGAATAAAATTGATCTTAGTATTGGAGGAATGAGTTGTAGTGCTTGTTCTTCAGGACTTGAAAAGTATTTGAATAAACAAAAAGGTATAGTAGATGCATCAGTTAACTTAGTACTTGCGATGGCTACTATTAAGTATGAAGATATAAATGTTAAAGATATTGAAAGATATATAAAAGAAGCTGGATTTGAAAGTTTAGGGTGTTATGATTTATTTAAAGAAAAAAGAAGTAAGAATGTTAAAAGGAATTTAATAATATTTAGCACGTTAGTTATAATTTTGTTATATGTGTCTATGGCTCGTATGATTGGACTTCCATGTATAAATTATTTAAATATGGAGAAGTATTCTCTTAATTATGCAGTATGTTTGTTAGCACTTACGATACCATTTATGATATATGGACTAGATATATTTAAGAGTGGGTACAAAAATTTAATACATAAGACTCCTAATATGGATACTTTGGTTTCTATTGGAGTAATATCAAGTTTTATATATAGCTTAGTTAGTACTATTATGATTATAATTGGTAAAGAGATGTATGTTCATAGTTTATATTTTGAAAGTGCTGGAGTAGTTATATATTTTATAAAACTTGGTAGATATATTGATTCAAAAAGTAAAGAGAAGACTAAAGAAGCAATTAAATCTTTAGTGCAGATAACTCCGATGAAGGCATTATTAAAAACGAATGATGGTGAAAAAGAAGTAACAATTGATGAAGTAAAGGTTGGAGATATATTAATATGTAAACCAGGTATGAAGTTTGCTGTTGATGGTGTTATAGTTGATGGTAGTAGTCATGCTGATGAATCATTTATTACAGGAGAAAGCAAACCAAATAAAAAGAATATAAATGATAAAGTAGTAGCAGGGAGCGTAAATATAGATGGTTCTGTTTTATATGAAGCAAAAGCTATTGGAAGGAATTCTACAATATCTGAGATAGTAAGATTAGTAGTAGATGCTAGTAATACGAAAGCACCTATAGCTAGATTTGCTGATAAAGTAAGTGGTTACTTTGTACCTAGTATTATTTTAATAGCTATTTTTACTTTTATAGGTTATTTAATACTTGGAAAGGGTATTAATGATAGTTTGGTTCATTTTGTTAATGTTCTTGTAGTAAGTTGTCCTTGTGCTTTAGGTCTTGCGACTCCACTTGCAATAGTTGTTAGTGAAGGAGAATGTGCTAAAAATGGAATACTTGTTAAGAATAGTGAAACTTTAGAAAATTCATATAAAGTAGATACTATATGTTTTGATAAGACTGGTACTCTTACATATGGAAACTTAAAAATAAATAAAATTAATAATTATAGTGATTATAAAGATAGTGAACTTAAAGTAATTATTTCATCTTTAGAAAGTAAATCTAGTCATCCGACAGCTAGTGCATTCAAAGATGAAAAGTTAAAACTTAAAGATGTAAAAAATTATAAAAATATAGATGGAGTAGGTTTAGAAGGAAAGATTGAAAATAATAAATATTATGTTGGTAACTCTAGATTATTTGAAATATTAAATATTAAAAATGAATATTTAAGTGATGAAGAAAAGTTAACTCTTGATGGAAATAGTATTCTATATGTTATAGAAAATAAAAAGGTTATAGCTTTAGTAGGAGTAAAAGATATAATAAGAAGAGATGCTAAAGATATAGTTAATGAGTTAAGTAAAGATAGGGAAGTTATAATGCTTACAGGTGATAATAAAATAACAGCTAGCGTTATAGCAAAAGAACTTAATATAAGTAATGTTATTTCTAATGTACTTCCAAATGAAAAAGTAAAAGAAATAAAGAATTTAATGAAAGATAAAACTGTTATGATGATAGGAGATGGAATAAATGATGCTCCTAGTCTTGCTACTAGTAATATAGGTGTTTCTATTGGGAGTGGTACTGATATAGCTAATGATTCATCTGACGTAATACTTATGAATGATAATTTAGTTAATATAATTAATTTGATAAATATAAGTAAGAAGACAATAAAGATTATAAATGAAAATTTATTTTGGGCATTCTTTTATAATATATGTATGATACCTATAGCTATTGGATTATTTAGTAATTTTGGAATAAATATGAATCCTATGATAGCAGGGTTATCAATGACACTAAGTAGTGTTACAGTAATTTTAAATACATTTAGATTAAAGAAAATAAAGGTAAGGAAGTGTTAATATGTTTGGACATAAAAATAAAGTAATTATTAAAGTAGATGGTATGCACTGTGAACATTGTGCTAAAAAAGTTAGTGATGCAATAGTAAAAGTAGATGATAAATATAAAGTAAAAGTTGACTTAAAGTGTGGTGAAGTAACCATTGCTAGTAAGAATACTATTGACATTGATAATGTAAAAGAAAATGTAAATCAAACTGGATTTACATTTGTAGGTGTAAAGGATTAATATAAAGAAAATACTTAGTGTTTTAGCAATATTTAGTATATTTATTCTATATGTTTGTGATAAAGAACAAGTAGTAGAAGAAAAAGAACAAACTGATAATAAAATAATTATTAAGACTGAATATGTAGATACTTTTAGAGATAAGTTTGTTAATTGGAATGGAATAACAGAATAAAAAGTTAACGATTGTTAACTTTTTTTACTTATCTCTTCAATAATTTTATACATAACTATTGAAATAATAGTTAATAAGAATATACCTGTCATTACTAAGTCTAAATTAAATACTTGAGAACCATATAATATTAAATAACCAATACCTGCTTTAGATGTTAAGAATTCTCCCATGATAACACCTATTAAACACATAGATATATTTATTTTTAATGTATTAATAATAGTACTTTTATTGGATGGTATTACTACATTAAATAATATATCTTTTTTAGTAGCATTAAATGTCTTTAATAATTTTATCTTTAACTTATCAGTGTTTACAAAACCATTGTATATAGTTTGAATACTAACAATAATAGATATTAATATAGCCATAGTAATAATACCATTTTGATTAGCACCAATCCATATAATTATTATAGGGCCTAATGCTACTTTAGGAAGACTATTTAATATAGTTAAATATGGGTCAATAACCTTAGATAGAAAAACACTTTCATATAAAATTATAGATATAATAATAGAGAGAAGAGTAGTTATCATAAAAGAAATAATAGTTTCTTTTATGGTTATCCATATATGAATAAATAGATTATTCTCAACATAAAGTTTAGAAATAGTACTTAATATTTTAGATGGGGAACTAGTAATAAAAGAATTTATATAATTATGACTAGCTAGAAATTGCCAAATGATTATAAAAAATATAAATATACTAATTTGTGTAATAGATATTAAAAGTTTATTTAATTTTAATTTTCTTAAATATTTTTTATGTTCATTACTCATTATTATCTATTTCCTTCCAGATAAGTTTGTAGTAATCTTTGAATTCTTTAGCATTTCTGTTATTAATGGGTGTACTTTTATTAGATAAATTTATTTCATGAATGTTTTTAATAGTTGCTGGTCTTTTAGAGAAGACAATTATTTTATTGCACATAGATATTGCTTCTGCGATATCATGAGTTACTATTAAAACAGTTTTATTTTCTTCTTTTATTATTTTAAATACATCATCTCCGACTTTTAATCTTGTTTGATAATCTAATGCACTATATGGTTCATCAAGAAGTAATATGTCTGGATGCATAGCTAGTGTTCTAATAAGAGCTAGTCTTTGTTTCATACCACCTGATAAGGAACTTGGATACTTATTAATAAAATCATATAGATCATACTTCTTTAATAGAGATATAACATATTCTTTATTATTTTTAGTAAGATTATGTTTTATCTTTAAACCAAGTAATGCATTATCAAGAATAGTAAGCCATGGAAATAATGCATCTTCTTGAAGCATATATGAAACTTTTATACCATTTTTAATATTTATGTTTCCATTATAATTTTTATCAAGATTAGATATTATATTTAATATAGAACTTTTACCACATCCGGATGGACCTATTAGTCCGATGAAGTCTCCTTCATTAATAGAGAAACTTACATTATTTAAGGCATTTATTTCTCCTTCAGTAGTATGATAAGTTTTAG
>SFTR01000074.1 GCA_004560915.1 bacterium
TGTTTTTAGAGAAAAAACTTGTTTTAAAACGAGTGCTGTTTATTATTCATATAAAGTTCGTGATATGGAAAGTGATAGGGATAGGGTATGTCATTATTTTTGTGGTAGATGCAATCAGTTTTCTTTCACTTTTGTTCTTGCTATAAAGTATCCTTCCAGAGTCTGCATCCATTACTACTATTGATGCTTTAACATTTATGCATAATAAAAAGATTAATACTAGTAATATTTTTTTCATATTATATCTTATGTTTTCTATTACAAAATATTAATCTTTTAAGAATTTTTCATTTACTATTTTTATAAAATTATAATCTTTCATTCTTAGAAATTTTATTTTTTTATTTTTTACAAAGCACTCTATACTCTTTACATTTTCATATCTCTTGTTTGTACCATCAAATGTAATAATTAAGTCTTTTTTGATTGGTTTAATTAATATATTCTTCTTTTCTGGAAGAACTATTGGAGTAAGCAAGTTTCTATATACTTTTGTGTTTAATGGAGCAATTGGTGTTATTTGTAGTGTGTGTAGTGTGTTATAGATAAGAGCACCATTGAAACTAGTGTTGTATGCGCTACTTCCGACTGAAGTTGAAACTAAAATTCCATCTCCTGCAAATGTTTCTAAGAAATATCCATCTATATAAATTTCCATAGTTAAAGCATTTAATTCCATTTGTCTAATAACTATTTCATTTAATGAGAAGTGTCTTGATACTGAGTCATCAGTGGTTATTTTTGTTTCGAGTGTTCCAATATTATCAACTTTAAAATTATTTTCATTCAAAGATGACACAAAATATTCTAAATTATCTGGTTTGATTTCCTGAAGAAAACCTAAAGTACCGGTATTTATCCCAACATAATAGATATTACTATTAAAGTTAGTATTGTTAACCATTCTTAGAAATGAACCGTCTCCACCTATTGCAATTGCTAAATCATAATTTTCATCAACTAATTCAAAATTATATTTTTCTAATTCTTCTATAAGTTTTAATTTAATCTTATATGAAACTTCATTTTCATTAGCAAATATTTTTACTTTATTGATTTTTCTCATATTATTTACCTTTGTATTTGAATAGTACACTTGGTCTATGGCCTTCTCCAGTTTTAATTTTGTCTGTTTTTTCAACTTTATTTGCTATTATTCTTCTGAATGCTGGATCTAATAATTTCTTATTAAGTATTACTTCATATACTTGTTGAAGTTCACCTAATGTAAAATATTCACTCATCATATTAAATACAATATCAGTGTACATAATTTTGTTTTTTAATCTTTCAATTCCACTTACTATTACAAGTGGATGGTCAAATGCTAAAGAATCGTTTTTCACTATATCAAATTTATACCTATCAGATGTGCTTTCTTTAAGGGCTTTACTTACTACAAAATTTAGTGTTTCATTACCATTATCAAGTGTTACATTAAAACTCTTTTCATCTTCAATATAGCTAATGTTAAACCATGATGTGTTTTCATATAAAGAATCGTTTAGTTTAGTTTTGTCTACTAGGGCCATGTATGAAACACTTAGTACTCTTGTTCTTGGATCTCTATCAATACTATCAAATGTATATAGTTGTTCCATAAATATGTTGTGTAGATTTGTTTCACTTGCTAGGACTCTTCTTGCAGCTTCTTCTGTAGTTTCAGTATTCTTTACAAATCCTCCTGGAAGACACCATTTTCCTTTAAATGGATATTCTTTTCTTTTGACAAGTAAGACACTATAAAACTTATCTTTTAATTTTCTATAATTATTTTGTACTCCGCTTGATACGCTTAATAGTAAAACATCACTTGTTACTGATGGATGATCGTATATGCTTGCATCATAGTTTTTTAAAAATTCTTCTTCGCTTTTATATTCCATATTGCCTCCTTATAATATTTCTATTAACTTATCTAGTATATCATTTACTATTAGTTCTTTTACCTCTTTACGTGGTTTATTTGGAACTGTTATTTTCATATCAGTGTGTGTACTATTCTTACTATTGAATATACTTACAAATACTTCATTATCATTTCCGCTTAAATTATTTTCATCAACTCTATTTATCTTTCCAGTTATGCCAACTCCATAAGTACTTCCTGCGAACTTACTTATATTTTCACTCATTTCGTGAGCAGTTTCAATGCTATAAACAGAATATTTTTCAATAACTTTAGGGTCAACTCCCATTTTAATTTTATATTCATTTGAATAAGTAACTGCTGAAAACTTTAGAGCTTCACTTGAACCATCAACGCATGTAATAGTACTTGCAAAATATCCTCCAGTACAACTTTCCATTGATGCAATTGTTTCTTTTTTATCTATTAATTTTTTTACTACTTCTTTTTCTTTCATAATACCTCTTTTATATAAATTGATTATAACACATTATTAACTAACATATAAATTATTTCTTTTAATATAGTCATAAACTTTTAAATCAATATACTTTAATACATCTTTGTTATTATTTAAGATCATGTTTCTTACAATAGTAGATGATGTCTCTTTACTTGATATTTTGTTTTTGACTATAAAGTTATAATTTTCATACTTCTTATAAATAGATTCTTCTATATCATTTCTTCTAATAACTATTATATTGTATTTTAGAATCTCTGATACATTTTTCCATTTATCAAAATCTTTTAGTAAATCATCTCCAATAACTAGATAAATCTTATCATTTTTGTATTCATTTTGAATATTTCTTAGTACTTGATATGTAAATTCATAATTATTATTTTTATTATCAATTACTATGTCTTTCGTTTCATATAGTTTTAACATATTAATTCTATCTTTAATACTAATTAGATTATTTTTATTCCAGTAACTCATTGTTGGAACTATTATGACTTTATCTACATATTCTTTAAGAATCTTTTTAACTACTTTTATGTGACCTTTATGAACTGGATTGAAACTACCTACATAAACAGCTATTTTCATAATTTAAATCTTTTTATTGGGCCTGTTCTTTCAAGCGTTGCTTCAATTCCTCTAAACCCATAGGTTCTTCTATCATAATCTCTATATTGTTCATAATTAATGGTATCTACAGTGTAACCCTTTGATCTTAAGTGTTCACTCAATACTTCTTTTATATCTGATTCATCTAAACTATGAGTAATAGTATGTTCTATCTTACCAAGTACTTCATCCATCATGGTTTCTTTTGTTTCAAATTTTATTCTTGTGACTAGTTCTTCTACTTCATAAAGTCCAAAGCATTCTTCTGTTGTAGTTATTGATATCTTAATTTTCTTTCCTAGTTTTTCTTCATAGTATTTTTCTAGTAGCTTTATTAAATCATTTTTTGAAATTTTAAGTTTAATTGATTCTTTCATATTATTTATCCTCCTCATAATATTGTTTAGTTAGATACATATTTTTTCTTCTTTCAATTAAGTTTATAGTTACACTTGTTAGTGTATATGTACCATTTTGTTTGCCTGCATTATAGTCTACTCTTCCCACTTCATATCCTTTTTCTCTTAATAATTCATTTAAAGTTTCTTCGATGTCTTTTTGTTCAATAGTATAAGTTATACCTACTTCTTTACTTCCTATTCTTTCTTTTGCAATGAATGTCATGTGAATGCTAATGTGTGTATCTTCACAATAATCAACCTATTTTTTATCAGCATGTATGTTTAAAGATACTGCTTTTTTAAGTTCTTTTGAATAGTATTCTTCAAGTATTCCTTTTAATTCTTCACTTGTTAATTCTATTTTAGTATTATTTGTCATATTAGTCCCTTTCATATACAGGTATGTTAAACTTATGTAAATTATTTGTATGTAGTTTGTCAACTTTACATTTTGTTTCTTTTGATACTTTTTTACCATTTATAACTGATGCGATATCTTTGTATTTAACACCTAGTTTATCTTCATCAGTTTTACCACTTAAACCATCACTTGGGCTTTTGAATAGTACTTGTTCTGGTACTTCTAGATACTTTCCGATTTCGATTACTTCATCAACTGTGTAGTTATTTAGAACTCCGATATCATATGTTGAGTCTCCGCCTTTAGTGAAGTATCCTACATAAAGTTCACATTTATTAGATGTTCCAGCTACTAAGTATGTTCCATGTTTTAGTTCTGAATATAAAGCAGCTATATAGTAGCAAGTACTCATTCTAAGTCTTGGTTTAATATTTATATCACTATTTAATAGTTCATTTTCACTAAAGTTACCTAGTAAAGATATTTCATTCTTGAATGTATCGAATGTTTTTGTTAAATCAATATTTATTAGTTCAAATCCATATTTATTACTTACTAGTTTTGCATCAGTTGCATCAGTATTTTTAGAGTGACATGGAAGAGTTATACCTACTACATTTTCACTACCTAGTGCTTTTGAGAAAAGTCCTGCGACCACTCCTGAATCTTTTCCTCCACTTATACCAAGTACTACTCCTTTTAGATTATATTTCTTATAGTAATCCCTTATAAATTCTATTATTTTTTCTGTTTCTTTTTTAGCATCAAATTTCATATTTTTCTCCTATTTTAATACCTTCTTTAATTCTTCATCTTGAGTTAGCCCTCTACTGTCTATAATCATTTTTCTTTTTAAAGTTAATAGTTTCTTTGACAATCCTACATGATGAATATGTGGGTTATAAAGTCTTTGTGATTCTGGATATATTGTTTTCATTTCTTCTTTAGCATATTCTCTTGTCTCTTCTAAAGATGGTTCAGTGTATACTAATTCCCCGTTTATGAATATTGGTACTTGTAATTCACGAGTTATGTAATTTTTAATTTTATGTCTTTTAAATTCACTATGTTCATCAATTATTGTGTATCCATCACTGTTTATTTCTTCATCTTTAAGAGCAATTACATCACCTACCGCATATCCAGTTTCTTTATCATAAAATCTTATTACTTTCTTAAATCCAGGGTTTGTTATTTTACCTACGTTATCGCTTATTTTTATTTTTGGTTCTATTTTATCTTCTTTTTCAATTGCTGAAAGTTTATATACTCCTCCGAATACTGGCATTGACTTTGATGTTATTAGGTTTTCTCCTACTCCGAAAGAGTCAATTGGTGCTCCTTCACTAAGAAGTGATGTTATCGTGTATTCATCTAATGAGTTTGATACACAAATCTTTGTATCTTTTAGTCCTGCATCA
>SFTR01000075.1 GCA_004560915.1 bacterium
AATGCTATTCGTGAAGCTCGTAAATTACATATTCCTGTATTTGGAATTGTAGATACAAACTGTGATCCAGATGATGTAGACTTCCCAATTCCAGCAAACGATGACGCTGTTAGAAGTGTTAAAGTAGTTTTAGGAGTACTTGCTAATGCAGTATGTGAAGCTAATGGACTACCAACAGTTGATTATGTTTCTGAAGAAGAAGTTTCTAATAAACCAGCTAAAGAAATCAAAGTTGAAACTAAAGTAGTAGAATTTGATGATTTTAGCGAAGAAAAGAAAGAAAATAAAAAAGCTGAAAAGAAAGAAACACCTAACTATGCTGATATGACAGTTTCTGAATTAAGAAAACTTGCTAAAGATAAAGGTGTAGCTGGATATTCAACTATGAAAAAAGATGAATTAATTTCATCATTAAATTAGGAGGAAATTATGGATATTAGTGCAAGTATGGTTAAAGACCTAAGAGAAAAAACTGGTGCAGGAATGATGGATTGCAAAAAAGCTCTTGTTGAATGCAACGGAGATATGGATAAAGCAATCGATTATTTAAGAGAAAAAGGAATTTCTAAAGCTGCTAAAAAAGCTGAAAGAATAGCTGCAGAAGGTCTATCTAATATTTATATTAAAGGTAATGATGCAGTAGTTGTAGAATTAAACTCAGAAACTGATTTCGTTGCTAAAAACTCTGAATTTAAAGAATTATTAGATAAAATCGGAAACACAATTTTAGATAATGAAGTTGAAACTATGGAAGATGCTTTAAATGTTAAATGTGGAAACGAAACAATTAATGAATTAATCGTTAATGCAACAGCTAAAATTGGAGAAAAAATTAGTCTTAGAAGATTTGAAAAAGTTACTAAGACAGATAGTCAAGTATTTGGTTCATACTTACATATGGGTGGTAAAATTTCATCATTAACAGTTGTTGAAGGTGATAAAGAAGACGTAGCTCGTGACGTAGCAATGCAAGCAGCAGCTATGAGACCACTTTATATCAATGTTGAATCAGTACCAGAGGAAGACTTAGAACATGAAAAAGCTGTTATTAAAGAACAAGTAATCAATGAAGGAAAGAAACCTGAATTTGCTGATAAAATTGTTGAAGGAAGACTAAGAAAATTTTATGAAGAAACTGTTCTAGAAGAACAAGCATTCATTAAAGATTCTGGTATTACAGTTAAAACTTACTTAGAAAATAATAACTCAAAACTTGTTAAACTTGTTAAATATGAAGTTGGCGAAGGAATGGAAAAGAGAAACGATGACTTTGCTGCTGAAGTTATGAGTCAAATTAAGTAATTAATAAGTAATTAATTAAATATTAAGTATGGACTTGTCCATACTTTTATTTTATAATAAAACATTAAGGAGAAACATTATGAACATCGACGAACAAAGAGTAATAAAAGAAATGATAGAAATATATAGACCAGGTGATTATGACTGGATGGGTAGTAGAATAAGTAAAAAGAACGTTCTTACGTTTCATCACATTGTTAAAAGAAAAGAAGGATTAACTATAAAAGAAAATGGAGCATTACTTACACAAAAAAGCCATCAAAGATTAAATAAACTAGAAGCACATAATAAAGATTTATTTGAACGTTGGCAATGGTTATTTATAACAATTAATATAAGTAATATGCCTCCAAGTGTAGATTTAATCGCACAAATTCAAGAGTTAAAAGAGGAAACAACAGCATACATATATGGAAAAGAAAAAGGATTAAAACTAACTCAAAAAAATAAAAATAAAGAATAAATAATAAAAAAACATAAAAGTGTGAAAATTTATTGTAGAATTTGCTTGAAATTTGGCACTTTTTGTACTATAATCGTATTTAGTCATGAAGGGAGGGAAGAGATAATGACACACGTAGATGTAAAAGACGGAAATGTTGAGGGTGCATTAAAACGTTTTAAGATGAAATTTCAAAGAAGCGGAGTCCCTACTGAAATGAAAAAAAGAAGAGAATATTCTAAACCAGGCATCTTAAGAAGAGAAGCTAAAAAAGAAGCTATCAGAAATGCTAAAAAGCATAATAAACAAAGATATTAATATTATTAATTAAGGAGTGATACTTATGTTATATGAAAAAATTACAAATGATATGAAAGAGGCTATGAAAAGTCATGACAAAGAATCATTAAGTACATTAAGACTTCTTAAATCTGCAATTGACTTATATCTAGTTAATAATAAATTAGAAAGAAATCATGCTTCAGATGATGTTGTAATAGATGTAGTAAGCAAACAAGTAAAAACTCATAAAGAAAGTATTGAAGAATTTAAAAAAGGTAATAGACAAGACTTAATAGAAGGATTAGAAAAAGAAATTAAATTATTAAGTACTTACTTACCCGAACAAATGTCTGAAGAAGAAATAAGAACTAATATTGATAAAGTATTCGAAGAAGTTAAACCTACAAGTATGAAAGATATGGGTGCTATAATGAAAGCATTAGGTCCAATCTTCAAAGGTAAAGCTGATATGAAACTTGTAAATGAAATAGTTCGTGAAAAGTTAAATTAAGAAACATTAGTTTCTTTTTTTTTGCTATAATGGTATAATTTCATTGTGGTGAAATATGAAAAAAATAATACTAGTATTAATACTTTTAATGCCTTTCATAGTAAAAGCAGATATAAATAAAATATTTATAGATTCAGAAGTAGATATAAGTGGTAATTTAATAGTAAAAGAAATAATAGAGACAAACACAAATGAACAATTTACTTTAGAGATACCATATAAAAATAAAAATTCAAAAGAATATAAAGGAAACGATATAGTAAAAGACGATAGTATAATCTATAATGCTGAAAGAATTCAAATAAACAAAGTGGGTATTTTAGATAAAGAATATAATATAAATGATTTATATAAAGATGAACTAGATATAAAAGAATATAAAGACTATACAGAAAAAGAAACAAATGAATATAAAGAAATAACATTTAATAAAAATAATGATAAAAATATTTATTATTTAGAATATCTAGTACTTTGCTCTTCAGTAAAGCATAATGATTCCTCTGAACTATACTATTCATACTTTAAATCTTCAAATCAAAATATAAATGAAATAGTTATTATGACAAGACTACCATATAATTCAGAATTATTTGAAGTATATGCTCATGGTAAAAGAGATATAGAAGTATCAAAAGATACAAAAGATCCAATTGTACTTACTAAGATAAAAAATTTAAAGAAGAAAGAAAGTTTTGGTATAAGAATACTATATGATAAAGACATATTTAAAATAGCTATAAACGATTCTAAAAAAAGTAATATAAGTGCAATAGATTTAATCAAAGATATAGAAACATCAAAACAAAATAAAACTAATTTCTTAAACATATATAAATATCTAAGTATACCTCTAATTATAGTTTTAGTAGTAGTAATAATCTCACTAAGAAGGAAAAAGAAATGAAAAAAACATTAAAATATATATTAATAGCACTAGTTATCTTATTCTTTTTAGGATTTATAATAGTTTTAGATAGTTATATAAATATTGATGTATCTCACTATGAAATAAAAAGTGATAAAATAACAAATAAATACAATA
The DNA here is from genome assembly GCA_004560915.1 of bacterium. Next base: position 3,583 of record SFTR01000075.1, read on the forward strand.
ACTATAAAATAATGCTTTTAACAGACTTACATAATAGAAATATAACTGAAAAAATAGTTAAAATAGCAATCGAAGAAAAACCAGATATAATTGTTATGAGTGGAGACATGATAAATGAAAAAGAAGAAGATGGCTACACAAACTTCTTTAATCTTTGTAACGAATTAAAAGATTATACTAAATATTATGTGTTTGGTAATCATGAAGAAAATATGACTAATGAAAAACAAAATAGTTATATAAAAGAGTTAGAAGAAAAGACAAATGTAATACTATTAAATAATAATAAACTTGAACTAGATGAAAACTTTAATATATATGGGTTTACTCCTGAAGTTAAATATTATATGGCAAGTACCAAAGAGAAAATAAATGAAAATTATATAGAAGAAAGAATAGGAAAAATAGATAATACCAAGTTTAATTTACTTATATCACATGATCCATTACTATATAATTTATACAGCAGTATGGGATACGATCTAGTACTAAGTGGACACATACACGGAGGAATCATAAATATACCATTTATAGGTGGATTATTATCACCAGACTTTACTTTCTTTCCAAAATATTACAAAGGAGTTAATGAGTTTAATTAATACTTTAAAGGAAAAACAGAAAGAATATATAAAAAGTGGTTGTTGTAATAAAGAAACATTAGAATATTTAGAAAATCAATTATATGATATTCCTCTTTATTCTATTTATATGGAACATTTGAAAAATGTAAATAAAATGATTTCTTATGTTCAAGATGATTTGAATGATTATTTTTATCATTTATTTAATTAAAAAGACTATGAATTTTGTTCATAGTCTTTTATTTCTTTTAAGATTCTTTCTTTACATGTCTCTATAAATTCTTTAATTAAGAAAATATCAAAGATATAGTTTTTTTCACTAGTTGAATTTTCTATAATGAGTCCCATTTTTTCTATTAGTATGTCTAATTTTTTTAATGGAATTTCATTAATTGTTGTGTTTGGCTTTTTAAATTCTTCGTAAAAAAGTGATAAGTCCATATCATATTCTTCGATTACTTGAATGTTTAAATTAGTATAGTCTGAATATATTAACTTTGGTAGTTCTTCTGGTGGTAATGTTATTACTGTACCATCTATTAAATGTATAGAGTTACTTTGAACTAAGTTATTTAAAAATTTATCAAACCATAGTTTGTCTGTAAATAAATGAATATAATATTAAACAGTGATCAATGAAAGGAGTATTTGCGGTGGATTACATCTCAACAATCGAAGCCGGCGAAAAATGGAATCTGTCACATCGACGTGTTGCGATCCTTTGCTCTGAGGAACGTATTCCCGGTGTCAAGAAGGTCGGTAACACATGGCTCATTCCGGCTGATGCGGTGAAACCTGCAGATGCTCGTGTGAAGACCGGCAAGTATATTAAATCTCAGTCTGAAGAATAAGAAGCAGAATTTCAAAAAGGTGGTGAGTAGATGTCAAGGCAATTCAGGGAGGCCAGAAAAAAGAATAAATTAAAGT
>SFTR01000076.1 GCA_004560915.1 bacterium
AATTAAATAAAAGTATAGAAGAAAAACATAAAGAAATAGATTCGTTATTATCGTTTTTACAAGTATCTAATGGTGAAAATGTATATTTAGAGTATGTATTTCAAGCTACATCATTTACAGACTTTATATATAGAAGTTCTGTAGTAGAACAATTAAGTAAATATAATGATAACTTAATAACTGATATGCATAATATGATTGAAGAAAATAAGGCTCTTCAAAAGAAGTTAGATAAACAAATTAAAGATTCTGAAGCTAGTATTGATAAACTAGAAGAAGTACTTAAGAAATATGATATTGATATGGATGATATCGGTGATGAACAAGAAAGTGTTCAAGATAGAATTAAAGCGCGTAAAGTAGAGATTAAGGGTTTTGAAGAAACATATAAAAAGAATAAATGTAGTGAAGATATGGAAATTGATGCTTGTTTAGGTGTTCCATATTCTGATGCGTTTACAAGACCATTAAATCAAGGAAAGGTAACTAGTGAGTTTGGCAGACGTAAAGATCCTGTTACTGGTAAACTTGGAAGTAATCATAGAGGTATAGATATAGGTGGTAATCCTACTGGCACTAAAATATATGCATCTGCGGCTGGACGTGTAACTAATATAGTAAGAAATGGAAGAGAAGTAGGAAATGCTGTTTATATTCAACATACTGTTAAAGGTAAAAAATATAGAACAGTATATATGCATATGAATTCTATAAATGTTAAAATAGGTGATATAGTTACAATAACTAGTGTAGTAGGTACAGTTGGAAGCACAGGTAAATCTACAGGAGCACATTTACACTTTGCTATTCTTAAAGATTGGACTGGTAGTACTTATTATAATCCTCGCAATTATGTTAAATTCCCAGCAATGTATAAAAAATTTACTAGTAGATTCTATTAGAATATAAAATATCTATGGAAACATAGGTATTTTTGTTTTAGTGATTTTATTGAAGATAGAGATAGATTATGTTATAATATGCTTTCAAAAGAGGGGAGTGCTATGGGTAAACATTTTAAAAATGAATATATGTTTAAAATTGCTTGGGCACAAATGCCTTTAAGCGAAGAACGATTAAAAACAATACCACATAATCATAGAGTAAGACCATATCTATTATGTATGGATATGGGAGATTATTACTATGCATTTCCAACTATTTCTAAAATATATGATAATAAATATAGATATGAAAATGAAAAAGTTCTTATTGATGGCACAACATCTTTAGTAAGAATATATGGCTTATATAAATTACCTAAAGAAAATCTTTTAGAAATACCTAGAGTAGTTTCAAGAGTATATTCTAATGAAATAATAAAGAAAATAAATGCTTGTATGAAATATATTACATATCCTACAGAATTTATAGAATTCTTTAGTGAAAAAGATTATTATTTAGAAGAAAATGATCTTGTAGAATATAATGGTTCTTTATACCTTATTATAAATAGTGATTATAAAAGTTTCTTTCTTCATAGAGTGTATCCTTTTCCAGTAAATAATAGTGTTATGATAGAATTAGATGGTTCTAAATTTTACGTTGATATTTCAAAAATATATAATATTAATAAAGATGAGAATCCTACTTATTATACTAGAGTAAATCAATGTTCTTTAGATGGAATTGATATAAAAACTTGGTTATTAGATAAGCCTATTCTTAAAAATCAAAAAGATTATACTAAAATCAAAAATTTAAAGCCTGGTATGGTAATAGATACTTTCTTTGGTGGAGAAAGTGTAAGGATGGTAATTTTAGAAAATAATAATAATGAAATTAAAGCTTTATATGGAGATGTATGTACTACCTATAGTAATTATCAATTAGGTTGTTTTCCTTATGATAGCATTTCTTCATATATGATATTTAGTACTTTATCAGATGAAAGATTCTATAAACTTAGAGATAAACATATTAGAAATGAAATTAATAAAAAGAAAACATATGAATAATTATGTTATAATTTAGATGGGTGAAGAGTATGTCGTTTACAAGTAATATTAAAAATGAAATAGCTACTATACAGTATAGTGAATCTGAAAATATTGCTGAACTTTCTGCAATACTAAATATAGGGGCTAAAATAGAAGATGATAAGTTTGAAATATTTACTGAGAATGTTAGTGTAGCTCGTAGAATATATACTTTAATAAAAGATACATATCATGTAGATATAGAGATGGATACTAGTGGAGTAAACTCTCTTAGAAAAAATAGACTTGTACTTTTAATGGTTAAAGAAAAGTTAGACTTAATACTTAGTGATTTATGTATAGTGTTAGATGGTAAAAGAGTATATGTTCCTCATAACTATCTAATAGATGAAATAAAAGATAAACAAGCATATCTACGTGGTGTATTTATAATGTGTGGAAGTATAAATGATCCTAAGACTAGTAGATATCATGCTGAATTTGTTATATATAATGAAGAAACTGCTAACTTTGTGAATTCCTTATTAAATGAATTAAATTTTAAAAGCAAAGTTATTAAACGTAATGGTAGTTATATGGTTTATATTAAAGAAAGTGAAAAGATTAGTGACTTTATTAAGATGTTAAATGCCACTAATTCATTATTCTATTATGAAGATATAAGAATATATAGAGATCATAAAAATATGACTAATAGACTTAATAATTGTGAGCAAGCTAATGTTGATAAGATAATAGCTACATCAAATGAACAATTAGAACTAATACGCAAGTTACGTCTTACACATGACTTTGATTTACTTGATGAGAGAATTAAAGATATATGTATTTATAAAGAAAAGTATCCTGAAAGTTCTATGGCTGAGCTTGCTGAAATAATAAGTAGTGAAACTGAAAGACCTATTACTAAGAGTGGTATTAATCATAGATTTAGAAAAATTAAAGAGATGGTTAAATAATTTTATCTATTAAACCATAGTTTAGAGCTTCATCTGCTGACATATAATAATCTCTTTCTACATCTTTTTTGATTTTAGAAAGAGGCTTTTTTGTGTTCTTCGAAAGTATTAAGTTTAACTTTTCTTTTAATTTTATTATTCTTTCTGCGACTATTTGTATTTCTGTTGCTTGTCCTTGTGCTCCACCTAGTGGTTGATGAATCATTATTTCAGTATTCTTAAGAGCACATCTTGTGTTTCCACTTGATAGAATGAATGCTGCCATAGAAGCACACATACCTATACCGATAGTTATAACATTACTTTTAACATAATTTATTGTGTCATATATAGCAAAACCTGAAGTAACAGAACCACCTGGACTATTTATATAGATATAAATGTCATCATTACTTATGGAGTCTAAATATAATAATTCACTTACTATAGTGTTTGCATTTAAATCCGTAATTTCTCCTTCTAAAAATATAATTCTGTCAGTTAAGAGTTTAGAATAAATATCATATGTTCTTTCATATCCTTCGTTTCTTTCAATAATATATGGTGTATGCATTGAAGCCTCCTAGTAATATTTTAGTAAAGTAAACCTATATTTATTCACAAAATAATAAATTTTTGATATTATATTATTATCAAATAATAGCGAAGGTAAGTGATTATATGAAAAAAGATATTAAACTTGTATTTGAAGATGGCACTGAAATGTCATTAAGTAGAGGTATAACTGTTAGAGAAGTATTAAAACTACTAGGTAATGATCAAGTTATTGCTTTAAGAGTAAATGGTAATGCACAAAATGCTGACTTTGAAATTATGGATGATGCATATATTAACTTTATAACAGTAGCTGATAGAACTGGTAGAAAAATATACACAAAAGGTCTACAATATGTATATTTAATGGCAGTTAAAGAATTATATGAAGATAAAGCAACTGTTAATATTAAACATTCTATTGACAAAGCTATATATACTGAAATAGATATGAAAAGACAAGTTGATAGAACAGTGGTTAATGAAATAAAGAAAAAGATGAAACAAATTATAAATCAAGATCTTCCATTTAAGAATATTAGTGTTTCAAGAAAAGATGCATATGACTATTGTAGTAACTTAGGAGAAAAAGAAAAGTGTTTAAATTATACATATATGACTAATGATTCAGTTACATTATATGAACTAGGTGACTCTTATAATTATTTCTATTATATAATGCCTGCATCTACTGGAATACTTAAGAGATTTGATTTAACTTACGTATCACCTAATGGTGTAGTACTTAGTTTTCCCATTAATAATGTTGTTCCTAAATATAATCATATACCACTTGTATTAAATGCATTTAAGACATATGAAAAGAGACTTTCTGATTTAGGAGTTAGGTATGCAGGAGAAGTAAATAAAATAGTATGTAAAGGTGAAATAGCTGATTTTATTCAAACAAATGAAATACTTTATGATGAAAATATGCAAGCAATAGCTAATAAAGTAGTAGAAAATAGAAATATTAAAGCTATATTTATATCTGGACCATCATCAAGTGGTAAGACAACAACATCTAAAAAACTTGCTTTATATTTAAAAGCTAATGGAATAGATAGTTTAGTTTTATCAACAGACGATTACTTTGTAGAAAGAGTAGATAGTCCTCGTAAAGCTGATGGAAGTTATGAATATGAATGCATTGAAGCATTAGATACTAAGTTATTTAATATGCAATTAAAGAGTTTACTTGCTGGTAAAGAAGTAGTAGTACCTACGTATAATTTTATTACTGGTGAGAAAGAATATAAACGTAAACCAACCATGTTAAAAGAAAATCAAGTGTTAATTATAGAAGGTTTGCATGCAATAAGTGAACAAATGAATTCTTCAATAGAAAAGAAAAATAAGTTAAAAATATATATTAGTCCATTTACGCCAATAGGTCTTGATAGACATAATCATATATCAACAACTGATTTAAGACTTTTAAGACGTATGGTTAGAGATTATAAAACTCGTGGTTATTCAGCACAACATACATTAGATAGTTGGATAGGTATGAGAGATAGTGAAGAGATGTATGTATATCCACATCAAATGGAAGCAGATGTTATATTAAATACATCACTTGCTTATGAGATAGGTGTTCTTAGAACTTATGCGGAACCATTACTTTATTCAATTAGTAAGGTTTCACCTAATAGCAATAAGAATATTAAATTTCTTAAAATGTTTTGTTAGTATACCAAGTGAATATGTACCACATACTAGTGTACTTAGAGAATTTATTGGAAATAGTTATTTTGAATAGGAGATGAAATAAATGTTAAAAGTAGCAATTAATGGTTTTGGTAGAATAGGAAGAACTGCACTTAGATTACTTGAGGACGATAAAGATATAGAAGTGGTGGCAATTAATGATTTGACTGATCCGGTTCAACTTTCATATTTATATAAATATGATTCAGTTCATAGAACTAATAAAAGCAAAATAAGTTTTGATGAAGACGAGTTATTTGTAAAAAATAGACGCATTAAAGTATATGCTGAAAGTGATCCATCTAAACTTCCATGGAAAAAGCTTGGAGTAGATGTTGTTCTTGAATGTACTGGTGTATTTACTTCAGTAGAGAAATGTCAAGCTCATATAGATGCTGGTGCGAAACATGTAATTATTAGTGCGCCTGCTAAAGATGAAGCTAAAACAATTGTA
>SFTR01000077.1 GCA_004560915.1 bacterium
ACCGCATACAGCCATTACCGAAAAAAAGCGTATAAAATTGGTAATTGACAAAAAGGGTAATGATATGGAACACAGAATCCTCCATACTGATATAAATTGTTTTTCAAAGAATGCTTGATACTATTCATTGATAAGATATCTATAAGAGGATATAATTATTGTACATAATTGGTGAAAATCATATTTATTGGTTAAGATTGTATAGATATAAATTGAGATGATCACGGGGATATGAAAGGAGTCAATAATGGATACAGAATTATATAGAACCTATATATATTTTTATTTGTTAAGACAAGAAAATCATGATTATTTGCATTTTTATAATAGTATTAAAGATTTAGTCGATCGAAAACGGTATGATGACAGTGTAGATTATTTATTCTTGTGTATAAAAACGGTCTTACAGGAAACTTCTTTGTTTCCATCAACATTTTTGACAAGTGGATTATGGGAAGAATTTATTTATGAAATGACTTTTGATATATATCGAATAATAGATGCATTCTTAAAAAGAAATGAAAAGGGTACAATAGCTGATAAGTGTAAAAAATATAATGATTTTTATGGACTTTCACAAGAGTCGATTTCTCTTGAAAAAGATTTAAGCGAGGGAAAAAGAGATTTAAAAAAGGATCATCTGTCTTTGACAATTATGGGACAAAGAAATAAGAAGGTAGCAACATATATAGCGACTTTAAATGATAATATTAGATATATAAATAAAGATTTCAAAGATACTACCCAGGTAAGATTACCTGATCTTGATTATGTGTTTAATATTAAGTACTATCATAAATTTATTTATAGTGTGTCGCAGCAACAAAAGGGCATACTTGTTAGTAACTATTATAAGCTTATAGAAAAGGAATTCTCTAAAAAAGGAGAATCACCTAGTTTTTTGAATGAATATTCCTTTTATTTATTAGAATACCTACATTATCCAATTCAATACTTTAATTGTGTTTGTTCATATTGTGAATTATTTAGAGATGAAGGAATTAATAAACAGGTTTTCCCGTTGTTCTTGTTTACAAAATTATTTGATCATCACTATAAAAGCATAACAAAGTTTATCATAGGTGAATTTAAGCAGGATTTAAAAGAAATTTATGATAGAAATACGTCAAGTAAAATAATACATATTGTATTCACAAGTCAACAAATGGTTGATTATTGGTGTCCAATAATTAAATATACACTGCTATCTATTATAGTAAATCAATATCATCCAGATTTAATTAAAGTAAGGACTATTCTGGAAGAATATATTGAACAGCACTTAGATCAACAATATACTTATATTAATGAACTGAGAAATTCGATGACACAAATAAAGAATACGAAGTATCCTAAAAAAAATAGTAATAAAGAGACAGGGATACTTGAAACAGTTCGTAAACATGATATAAAAAATTCATTTATCTATGCAGTAAGTAAATTGTTTTATTTGGAAGAGTTTCCTTCTTTTTTTTCAAGATATCCATATTCGATAAATAAAAATACAAACGATTCACTTCGATTAGATTGTAATATCTTTAATAAGGATGATTTTAAAAAATTCTTTGGTCAATATTATTATAATAGAGAAAGACAATATAGAGATTCAATGATTAAAGAAATAGTATAGTAGGGAAAAATCATAAAAAAATATATAATATATAATGTCAAAAATTCCACTTAATAAGAATTAGAAGCAGATCCATGCAGTCGAGGATTAGATGTAGGCATTGGATCTTGCTTCTACGATTGTGTTGTATATTATCATTTAATATAGAATATAATTCAAATCATGATATTGATATAGTTAAGTAAGTGATTAAGAAGTCCTTGATCTAGAAGCGACGTATTCGATTAAAGATTGCTTTGGGATTTTCCAATCCTTTCCTTCTTTAAATGCAGTAATGCTTTGATTACGTACTAACTTATATGCATATGTGGTACTGAGTCTTAATGCCTCTGCCAATTCTTCTACGGTTAATATATCGTCAAATCTTTCAAACATATTACTCACCAGCTTTCCAGTTTATTATTAAATGAATTCCATAATCTTTTGTCATATCCTGAATAAATTTTATATAGGAATCCATTTTTTCCTTGATAAGAGGTGTGTTGTTTATCAGAAAACTTGTTGTAGATACAAAAAAATGGAAATGGAGATGTTTCGTATCTGTATGGCAAGAATAAAAAATTTGATATTCAGAAGCAAATGTTTTTGCAATCATATCAGCTAATCTAAATTTTTGATCGGAAATATGTTTATCAGGAAAAGATAAAATGAGTTGCCATAAGGCTTTATCTATCTTTGTAGGATTTGAGGTTCTTATATATTGTAATTGGTCAATAATATTTTTATATGTTGGAGGCCAGATGCCATAACAAAATATAGGGAGTGTTTGATTATTGTTTAGTCTGAATGCATAAGTTACTATATTGGAAAATACATCTTCATTTTCATATGTTTTATCTATAATATGTAATTCTGGGTTAATCAATGTCAATCACCATCCTAATTATTTCTTCTTTTGTAAATTTGTTTTTATGGGAAGCATTTATTTTATTGCATAGCTCATTCTTAACCATATTCTTATAGATTTTTACAGCATAGGAAGAAGCAGCAGCTTCACCAAAGAGAGCCTCTCTCATGACGGTTGTTTTACTTACATTATTTTCTAAGGCTACCTGTGTGATATAGGTATCTTGTTGGTCTGTTATTCTTAATTTTACATTTTTAGGGTAATTGTTCTTCTTTTTCATAAGTATCAATCCTTTCCTTTATTAATATCATTATTTTTATGTATGATTATTATTTATTATTGATTATCAGTTAGTGGTTAATAACCTTATATTTTATTAAATTATATATATATTAGTATTTATATATATATTTATTTATATTATTATCTATAATATATTTAAATTATATTTATATTACTATGACATATCTTTAGCAGGTAACCGTAACCTATCGTACAATTGCTTATGCTGTCTTCAAAAGGCGCAATGCCGTATTTAAGAAAAACAGTATAAAAAATTTGTACCACAGATTATTTAGGTTACCTTGGTAACTACGTTTTTATTATTTGTTAGTTGTTTTTGTAAAATTTTATTAGATGGTATTAATTGCAATAATAATAATAGATATTGTCAGAAATATTTATAAATGATAAAATATATATAGGACAATTTTGAAATCAAAAAACAAAATATCAAAATTAAAAATGCTACATTATTAAATTGTCCGACTATAGTTATTTTTTATAGGAGGATTTGTATGTTAAGAAAAAATGATGTAAGAGTTATTTCAAAATTAGGTCCTGTGGACTATAAGGAAATTTGTAATGCGGAATATTTAATGTATGATGCAGGAGGATGTTTAATTATTGACTTAATGACTAATCATATTAGTTGGGAAGAGTTATCTAAAGTTGATCAGATGTTGAAATCTGGTGCATCCATTTTGGTACTTCCGACGGAAGAAAGCTTGTATCCATACGGAAAGATGTTACGCGAATGTGCAGAAATGTTGGAAGAAGAATTTGAAGTTGATCTTTCAATATATAGTAGACCACAAGTAATCAAAAGACGAATGCGAGAAGAAGGGCTTATTTGTAATTTTTATGATTATCAAGATGAAGTCCGGACAGAAGCATTAAAGAAGTGGTTTATTGAGCATAATATCTACACAATTATAGTCTAAATGAATAAGGCAGGAGAAATATTTTCCTGCCTTATTTTGAGTGTAAATTAGAAATTACAAGTTTCAATCAATATGTATTTACGAAAGAATAAGAAGTATACAAAAGATCCTATAAATTTATTATTGTAGTATACGGATGATATCCAGTATACGTTTTTGAGTATCAAGTTCACATTTTCTCAGTTCTTGTAAAATAGCTCGTTCTATGGAATTCTGGGGATGTGCATATTCATCGGAAAGTATATAATCTAAAGTAACTTCTAATGCGTTGCAAACTAAAATAAGAGTTGATAAAGAAATCTTAACGCGTCCATTCTCAATATTACTGATATGGCTGGTATTTACATTTGCTTGATTGGCAATATATTCTTGGGTCAGTCCCTTTTGCAGACGAATTTCTTTTATTTTTCTACTGATTCTATCAAAGTTTACTTCGGTCATTCATTATCACCTCATATATAATATTTCCAATTGTAATATTTTTATAGGAATAGTATAATGATGTAAAACTAATAAAATATTAGTAATAAAAATGTTTATAGAGTGACAGAATATGTCACTGTGGGTTGCTATAATTAATAAAGGAGTATTAATTATAGATTTAGTATGAGGCAAGTATGAATAACAAATCAGGGATAAAAAAGACTAGAAGGGTACTGGAAATGTATAGCAGACTAGTACAGGGAGATATTATAAGAAGTTCTGAGGAAGCATTAAAGTACGGCATTGATACACGGTCAGTAAAACGAGATATTGATGAGTTAAAAAGCTTTTTTGCTGACCAGCGGATGGAAGGAAGGGATACAAGAAAGGTAATTTACAGTAAATCAGCAAAAGGATATAAGTTGGTGGATGAGATAGAAGATCGGAGAACAGAGTTTCTTACGAATAGTGAGATACTTGCGGTCTGTAAGATCTTACTGGAGAGCAGAGCATTTGTAAAAGATGAGATGATGCCAGTAATTGAAAAATTAGTCAGATGTTGTACACCAAAGGAAGAGATGAACGTTGTTAAACGATTGATTCAAAACGAAAAATTCTATTATCTTGAGCCACATCATGGAAAACGTTTTATCAATGTATTCTGGAAAATCTCAATGGCTGTTTTAAAGCAGCAATACATAATAATCTGGTATCAAAAATTAAAAAAGAAAGAATTAGTAAAAAGACGGATAAAACCAGTTGGGATTATGTTTTCTGAATATTATTTTTACTTAATTGCATTTATTGATGACGAAAATGTGTCTATCGATCGAGAGTTTCACATGTTGCCTTGAATTGGTGATTAAGCATCCTCAGGTTTTCTCCCTTTCCGCAAGGAGGGGCTGGCGGTGGGAACACACGATGAAAACTTCTATGTCCCATATAAAAATAAGTTTGAAGAAGGTCAGTTTCGAAGACGTGTGCAATTTATGTATGGAGGGAAACTGAAAAGGATTAAATTTGAGTATTCAGGTGATTCTATTGAAGCTGTATTAGACAGATTACCGACTGCAGAGATCTTAAGTAATGATAATGGAAAATATGTTGTGCAAGCAGAGGTATTTGGAAGTGGAATTGATATGTGGTTGAGAAGTCAGGGTGATGCCGTATTTTTACTAGAATCAGAGGAAATTGCATAGTGGCAAAGAGTTGGGAAGTAAATATAAAGGTAAAAAATATCAGTGTTATAAAGATTAGTATTAGACTATTAAAATGAGGGTAAAGAGTGTTTATTTGTGATAAATGTGGATTATGTTGCGAAAAAGTTGGTGAGTTGTCCATATATAGGTCATTGGACCGGGGAGATGGAACCTGTATGTATTTCGATGAAAAAACAAGACTTTGTTCTATTTATGAAAATAGGCCAGTCTTATGTAATATCGATAAAGCATATGATAAATTTTTTTACGATACCATGACGAGAGATAAATATT